>MDJN01000041.1 GCA_001995005.1 Candidatus Parepulonipiscium sp. PG-Nun2H_MBin03
ACACGCCGCTCTTCCGATCTGGCATCGGATTTGCATTAGCTTTACTCACAAACCATTCTGCGATAAAAGGAAAAGCATTTTACAGAACAGTGTTTATTCTACCCTGGGCCATACCTGCATTCGTTTTAATCATGCTACTTAGCATAATGTATGGAAAAGAAGGTATGTTGGCTGAATGGGTTACTGGCTTAAATTTGGATATAAAAAACAATACTTTTTTGACTAGATTTATATTGATTGCAATACAAAGTTGGCTGGGTAGTGCCTATGTATTTTTATTATCCACTAATGTCCTTCAAGCAATCCCAGCAGATTTCTATGAGGCAGCCCAACTAGATGGTGCAAGTGTTTGGCAAAAACTTAGTAAAATTACATTGCCTATAATCTTATTTCAAACAGCCCCATTATTAATTGCCCAATATACATTTAACTTTAATAACTTTTCTATCATATATTTGTTTAACGAAGGGGGGCCATTAAATCCAGTCAAGTATGGAAACTTAGCTGGCTCTAGCGATATTTTGATTTCGTATGTATATAAACTAATGATACTCAATCAGCAAGAAGCAGTGGGGGCAGCGATTACTGTAATTATTACGATAGGGCTTACGGTCTTTGCGTTTATTGCATTTAAAAGATCAAAAACTTTTAGAAAAAACATTTGAAAGGATGGATACATTGGAAGAAAAACAATCATTAGCTCAAAAAATGGGACTAACTTTAAATTATGCAATACTTATAATCTGGTCTATAACAATTATAGCACCCATATTGCAGATGATAGTCTTTGCATTTAGCATCAATCACACTTTTACATTCAATAATTTTGAATATTTAGTGGAGAACACGCTATATTTAACTTGGGTAATTAACACCGTTTTTATCGCTGCTACCACAGGTTTGGTAACTTTGATATTTGTGTCTATGACAGGCTTTGCCTATTCCCGATATCGTTTTAAAGGCAAAAGAGCTTCATTAATGTTTTTAGCTATAATTCAAATAATACCTTCATTTGCTGGGATGGTTGCATATTTTATGTTGCAATCTATTATTGGAGAATTTCTACCGTTTTTTTCTCGGCAAATGATGCTAATTTGTATATACTCAGCCGCTGGAATTGCTGGCAACACTTTTATCTTAAAAGGCTATTTAGATTCTGTTTCTACGGAACTCGATGACGCTGCCAGAATTGATGGTTGTTCCGAAGTAAAAGTTTACCGCTTAATTATTTTACCTATTGCTAGGCCAATACTAAGCCTTATTGGATTTTGGTCAGTTATTGGCCCATTTATGGATTATTTATTGCCAAGAGTATTGTTGACCAACCCCGAATCCTATACTCTGGCAGCTGGTCTATATACTTTAGCTATAGGTACTGATGATATTGACCAATCTGCTTTTGCTGCTGGTAGTTTACTTATTGCAATTCCAACTGCGATTGTGTTTTCTTTATTGCAACGCTATTTAATTGGAGGACTTTACAATAAGGTAAGTTAGAACGTTAAATGTACAAAAGGAGAAACTTATATGAGAATTACACTAAGTAATATCGGAAAAAAATATGATGGCATAGACCAATTTACATTACGCCATATTAATTTAGATATAGACGATAGGGAGTTTTGCGTTATATTAGGCCCAACTGGAAGTGGCAAAACCACTTTATTACGAATGATAGCAGGACTAAACACTATTTCGGAAGGCGATTTATTATTTGGAACAAGATGCGTAAACAAAGTTCCCCCAAAAGATCGAGATATTGCAATGGTATTTCAATCATATGCACTTTACCCTCATATGACAGTTTATGAAAATATGGCATTTTCCCTATCTATAAGGAAGGAACAGAAAAAATTAATTCACCAAAGAGTAATCGAAGCAGCTGATGCTTTGCAAATTCGGGAGTATTTATATTCCAAACCAGCCGAAATTTCCAATGATAAACGTCAACGAGTAGCAATAGGCAGAGCAGTAGTTAGAAATCCCAGAATATTATTAATGGACGAACCATTATCAAATTTAGATTCCCGATTACGTGACGATATGCGAATTGAATTAGTCAAGTTGCATCAATCTCTGCAGACTACATCAATTTATGTCACACATGACCAAGAAGAAGCTATGACTATGGCCACGAAAATTGTTCTTATGAACGAAGGAAAAATTCAGCAAGTAGGAACTCCCGAAGAATTTTATTCTCGCCCCCAAAATATGTTTGTGGCAAAGTTTATTGGCTCTCCCACGATAAATATTTTGCGTGGAGTAATTGCAGGTGGCCATTTTACCACTCGAGATACTATGATTACAATCAAGTTAAATTCTCATGATGCTCAAAAGCTACTACCTTATGAAGGTAAAGTTGTATATATGGGCATTCGGTCCGAACGCTTTATTACGGAACAAGCTGAGGATAACTTATTTGAATGTATAATAGATGTCATTCAATTGTTAGGAAAAGAACAAACGCTTTATTGCAAGCTTAAAAATAAAGAACAGTGTATAATTACTGCTCCAGGCCATTTAAAATATCAAACAGAGCAAATTTATTATTTTGGATTTGATAATGATGCACTGCATTTTTTTGATAGCACTACTGAAGAGCGAATTAATTAGAATAAAAACTTTTAGTCACATTGTTGCAATTGAATTAATAAAATATTACAGTTACATTAGTTTATTGACTTAATCATTGTCATATGTTATAATTTTATTAATGACTTTTTAGAACAAGTGCTAAAGGAGGAGTTTTTTATGGAAACTATTCTAATTTGTATAATAGCGGGCCTTGGTGCTGGTCTTGGGACTGGATTTGCTGGGATGAGTGCTGCTGTTGTTATATCACCAATGCTTGTTACATTTTTGGGCGTAAATCCTTACGAAGCTATTGGTATTGCTTTAGCCTCAGACGTTTTAGCTAGTGGTGTTTCTGCCTTTACTTATGCAAAAAATAAAAATATTGATATAAAACGTAGTAAGTCATTATTTATTAGTGTTTTAATTTTTACTGGTATAGGCGCTTTGGTAGCTCAGCAGGTCCCAGTGGCAACAATGGGTAACCTAACTGTATACGGCTCACTTCTTATGGGCATAAACTTCTTTATGAAATCTTTTAAAAAAGAAGAAATTACAGAAGCGACTGAAATCCAAGAGCAACCTCAAGATAATTTAGCAGAAGCCAAAACCTTTAAACAAAAAATCCGTCCTTTTCTGCCAGTGTTATGTGGTTCTTTAATTGGATTTATATGCGGATTTATTGGGGCTGGTGGTGGAATTATGATGCTAATTCTACTTACTACTGTGTTAAATTACGAATTAAAAACCGCTGTAGGAACTAGTGTATTTATCATGACATTTACTGCTCTATTTGGGGCAACATCGCACTTTACCCTACAAAGGATTATGCCTGACCCTATGATATTATCACTTTGTGCATTATCTACGTTAACTTTTGCCCTATTAGGTGCTAAATTTGCCAATAAAGCACAAGCACATGTTTTAAATCGTGCAACAGGTATTGTGTTAATGTCTCTAGGAACATTTATGATACTTGCAGTTTAATATAGATAAGGACTTAACCATATTTATTTGGCTAAGTCCTTATTTTATTATTCTATTCTTCTTATTCTATTCTTATCAATCTATTCTTGTCAATCTATTCTTGTCAATCTATTCTTATCAATCTATTCTTATCAATCTATTCTTCTTATTCTAAATCCATTTTCCTCTAACTTATCTGCCAGCTTTTTAGGATTTTCAATATCAACTCTAACTAAAAATTGTCTAAGATTCATTACATTAACATCAATTTGTACAATACTTATAATATTTCCATCTTGTTTACTAATAATTTCGGCTAGTTTAGCCACACGTCCTTTTACATCATGAGTTGAAATTATCATTCTAGTATGTCCAAATCCTAAAATATTGGTAAATGTCCCAAAAATAGCATTATGTGTCAGAATTCCCACAAATTCATCTTTATCATCAACTACGGGTATAAACTGCCTATTCTTATTTGCTATAAGCTGTATTGCAATTTCTAGTATATCATCTTTATTTACAGATTCTATAGTAGTTTTCATAAATTCTGATACGGGACGTTGCAATAATGCTTCTTTAGATTGTGATACATTAAAGTATTCTTCAAATATATACTTTTTTGATATAATCCCTACAAATTTATCTCCTTCTACAACTGGCAGAGATAATAAATTTTTGGAATTAATTAAACATAGTGCTTGTTCAACTGTGTCAGATATTTTCACCATTGTAAGCTTACTTTTAGCAATCATTATATTTTTTACTACCATACTACTCACCCCCTTTAAAATATTATACAACTTTTTATATAAAAAATCTAGCAATTTTTATATAAAAAGTTGTATTAATTTAGATTAGCTTTTCCTAATTTTAAGTAAAAAAACTACCCCACTAATCTGTATTAGTGGAGCAGTCTTATAGTTACTATACAAGTTCGATAATAACTTCTGGTGCCGCATCACCTTTACGAGCTCCAAGTTTAATAATTCTTGTATACCCACCGTTACGGCTTGTATAATTTGGGGCAATATCACTAAAAATTTTATCTACCAAATCAACTTTTTTTGCTTGTCTTTTCTTTCTGCCTTCTACCTGAGTAATAGGATAAAGAATTTTTAGCATTTGTCGTCTAGCATGAAGTCTTGATGGATTATCTTTTTTAATAGTTTTTTGTACTTCTTCAAAAATAGTAACCGTTTTTTGTCCTTCTACTTTTTCTTTTATTCTTTTACCATTAACATCTTTTTTAGGAACTTTAGCAGTAATAGTTACTTCTTCATAATTGTCCTTTTCACGAACGCCCATAGCAATAAGTTTTTCCGCTATTTTACGTACTTCTTTTGCTTTAGCCTCAGTTGTTTTTATCTTACCATGGTATAAGAGATTGGTTACTTGATTACGCAGTAATGCTTTACGTTGTGATGCATTACGCCCAAGTTTTCTTTGTGCCATGCCTGAACCTCCTTATTTTGATTAATCTTCATTAGGTCTAAGCTGTAGTCCTAAATCTTCTAATTTATTAAATACTTCCTCTAATGACTTGCGACCTAAGTTACGTACTTTCATCATTTCGTCTTCAGTTTTATTAGTTAAATCTTCAACAGTATTAATGCCGGCACGTTTCAAACAATTAAACGATCTTACAGATAAATCTAATTCTTCAATAGTCATCTCAAGAGTTTTTTCCTTAGAGTCATCTTCCTTAGTTATCATAATTTCTGCTCGTTTAGCATGTTCTGATAGGTCTATAAATATATTTAAATGCTCACTTAACACTTTAGCTGCTAAACTCACTGCTTCGTCAGGTCTAATGGTTCCCTTAGTAAAGACCTCTAACGTTAGTTTGTCAAAATCGGTTTGTTGTCCTACTCGGGTGTCTTCTACTTTAAAATTTACCCGCTCTACTGGAGTATAGCTTGCATCTACTGGAATTACTCCGATTGGTAAATCAGACTTTTTTAATTTATTAACTCCCACATATCCACGACCACTAGTAATAGTAAGCTCTGCATATAAATGACTATCTTGTTCACTATTTAAAGTTGCTATATACATATCCGGATTTAATATTTCTACATCTAAAGGACACTTTATATCATTTGCAGTAACAACACCTTCACCAGATACTTCAATATATGCCGTTTTTGGTTCCAGGTTTTCACTGTTATCTTTTATAGCTAGTCCTTTAAGATTTAGAATAATCTCTAATACATCTTCTTTAACTTGTGCGATAGTACTAAACTCATGTAGTACGCCTTCAAATTTGACATTGCTTATTGCCGCTCCGGGTAATGTAGATAATAGTATTCTACGCAGTCCATTACCAAGGGTCATCCCATATCCTCTCTCAAGCGGTTCTATTACAAAGCAACCGTACTTACCATCTTCTGATAAGGCTTTTATTTCTATTTTTGGTTTTTCAAATTCCAACACCCAATAAACCCTCCTTCATTTTTAAAGTGTTCCTACCGAGGGTGACGAACTCATTGCTAAGCAAATCATTATACTCTTCTACGTTTTGGTGGTCTACATCCATTATGAGGTACAGGTGTTACGTCTTTAATAAGAGTAACCTCTAGCCCAGCTGCTTGAAGAGCACGAATTGCCGCTTCACGCCCAGAACCTGGGCCTTTTACCATAACTTCAACGGATTTTAAACCATATTCCATTGCTGCCACAGCAGCTGTTTCTGCTGCCATTTGTGCTGCATATGGCGTAGATTTACGTGAACCTCTAAATCCTAATCCACCTGCACTAGCCCATGAAAGTGCATTTCCATTTGCATCAGTTAGTGTAACCATTGTATTATTAAATGTTGATTGGATATGTGCCATACCACGCTCCACATTTTTGCGTTCACGCCGTCTTTTAGTAGTAGCTTTTTTAGCTCCTTTTTTAGCTCCTGCCATTAAAATTTACCTCCTTTATTTATTACTTCTTCTTATTAGCTACTGTTTTCTTAGGACCCTTACGAGTTCTTGCATTAGTCTTAGTTTTTTGTCCTCTAACCGGAAGACCTCTTCTATGACGAATTCCTCTATATGAACTAATTTCTATCAGTCGTTTAATATTAAGAGCAACTTCACGACGTAAGTCTCCTTCAACAATCATTGTTTTATCAATCTCTGCACGGATTTTTTCTACTTGTTCGTCTGTTAAATCTTTTATACGAGTATCTAAATCTATTCCAACTGATTGTAAAATTTTACGTGAGCTCGGACGGCCTACACCGTAAATATAAGTTAGTCCAATTTCTACTCTTTTATTTTTTGGTAAATCTACCCCTGCAATACGTGCCATTTACTTTTACACCTCCTATAGTATTATCCTTGCTTTTGTTTATGTTTTGGATTTTCACAAATAACACAAACTCTGCCTTTTCTTTTTATCACCTTGCATTTTTCGCATATCTTCTTCACAGATGGGCGTACTTTCATTTTCTGTACTCCTTTCTACGCTTTATTTTGAACGCCAAATAATACGTCCTTTAGTTAAATCATATGGTGAAAGTTCAACCGTTACTTTATCACCAGGTAAAACTCGAATAAAATTCATACGTAATTTTCCTGATATATGCCCCAACACTACATGTCCACCTTCTATTTCAACTTTGAACATGGCATTAGGCAACTTCTCTAACACTGTTCCTTCCACTTCTATTACATCATTTTTAGCCAAGCTACTTAACCTCCTTTTGAATTACTTAAATTATCACAAATTGCTTTTTTAATATCATCATTAGATATATACTCACCACGTATTATCTTATTTGCTATTAGTTTAATGTTTTTACTAGTAGGCTGGACATGTTTCATCTTTTTTAGTTTGGGCTTATCTACTTTATGCGTTCTGCCATCCACAACAAAAACGTATTCATTTTCTAGCCCTACTATTATTAAAGGTCTATTTTTGTCTCTACCTGCCTTTGAAAAAACCAATTGACCTATTATATGCTTATCAACCATAGATATGTTCCTTTTCTTGTTTATCTAAAGTTAAAATAAGTGGCTCATCTTCAGTTATTATAATAGTATTTTCATAATGAGCAGATGGTAACCCATCTCTTGTTACAAAAGTCCAATTATCTTTTAACGTGTAAACTTGCCACGTACCTAAGTTTACCATAGGCTCAATTGCAAGTGCCATTCCCGGTCTTAGTTTTGCACCTCGTCCTTTTGGTTTATAGTTAGGTACTTGAGGGTCTTCATGTAACGATTTCCCAATTCCATGACCTACTAAATCTCTAACTATTCCATAGCCATGTGATTCTACATAGTTTTGTATAGTTTCACATATCTGTCCTAGATGATAACCAGCTTTTGCAAATTTTATTCCTTCAAAAAAACTTTGTTTAGTAACTCTCATAAGCTCTAATACCTCTTTTGATACTTCTCCTACTGCATAGGTTCTAGCAGCATCTGAATGATACCCTTTATATAGTACACCCATATCAATGCTAACTATATCTCCATTTTTTAATCTTCTGTTACATGGCAATCCATGGACTACCTCTTCATTTATTGAAATACATGCCGATGCTGGGTATCCATATAAACCTTTAAACGAGGGTATTCCATTGTGGTTCCTTATAAATTTATCTGCAAGATTATCCAACTCTCTTGTAGTTATACCTATTTGTATAAATTTAGCTAGATATTTATGTGTAGCTATTAATATATCTGCTGATTCTTGCATTAACTCTATTTCTCTTTGAGTCTTTATGGAAATTGCCATATTAATTTACTCCTAATGCTTCTTTTACCCGCCTACTAACTTTTTCTACTTCACCAACACCATCAATGTTTACAAGCTTTCCTTGCTCAGCATAAAAATTAATTAATGGTTTTGTTTGGTCATGATAAACTGCTAATCGTTTCTTAACCGTCTCAGCTTTATCATCTTCTCGTTGCATTAACTTTTCGTTGCAATTATCACAAATATTTGCCACTTTTTCTACTTTATATAACGCATGGTAAGGAGTACCACATCCAGTGCAAACAGTTCTACCCGACATACGTTCTATAATAATCTCATCCGCTACCTCAACATTTACTGCATAATTGATAGCCATATCAAGTTCTACTAACATCGTATCCAATGCTTTTGCTTGATTAATTGTTCTAGGAAATCCATCTAATATCATTCCTTTTTTACAATCGTCTTTTTTCAGTCTATCCTTTACAAGTTCTATTACAAGTTCATCTGGAACTAATTTGCCTGCATCCATATAGGATTTTGCCTTAGTTCCAAGCTCTGTACAATTGGCAATATGTTCTCTAAATATATTGCCTGTTGAAATAGTAGGTATGTCAAATAATTTATTTAACATTTCTGCTTGAGTTCCTTTACCCGCTCCGGGTGCACCTAATAAAATTAATCTCATTTTATAACTCCCTTTTATAAAAATCCTTTATAAGAACGCATTAACATTTGTGATTCTAGTTGCTTAACTGTTTCCAATGCAACACCTACAACTATAAGCAATGATGTTCCACCAAATGCTACTGGCATGCCTAGTACCGCTTGAAACAATACTGGGGTTAATGCTAAAATTGCTAGAAAAATTGCTCCTAATAGTGTAATGTGTGTAGCTATCTTAGACAAATAATCAGAAGTGGGTTTACCTGGTCTAATACCTGGAATAAATCCGCCACTTTTTTTCATATTAGATGCAATATCAACTGGATTAAATGCTATAGATGAGTAGAAAAAAGCAAATGCAAATATTAGTACAACATAAATTGTTCCACCAATAGGTGTAGTCCATCTAAGGTTATCTATTATAGTAAGCCAAGTCTCATTTGGGTTTCTAATAAATATATTTGTTATTATCTCTGGAAACTGTATTAAAGACATTGCAAAGATAACCGGCAGCACTCCCGCTAAGTTTACTTTAATAGGTATATTCTGAGTTTGCCCACCATAGACCTTTCTACCTGACATTCTTTTAGCATATTGTACTGTAACTCTTCTTTCGCCTAATGCCATAGTAACCGCAAATGCAATCATAATAATAAATAAAATAATCACCAAAACAGCTATAACCATCTCTGAATCTCTTAATGTAGCAGCAGTTTGTGGTAATGATGCTACTATATTTATAAATATTATTAGTGAAATTCCGTTTCCAACACCCTTTGTAGTAATTTGTTCACCAATCCACATTACTAACATAGAACCTGCCACAAATGAAAGTAACGTTAATATAAAATACATAGGCGTTTGTTGAACTAGGATTTGTTGATTATAAAGTAGTAGTGTTGTCCCACTTCCTTGCAAAGTGGCTATAAACAAAGTTAAATAGCGTGTGATTTTATTTATTTTCTTCTTGCCATCCTCACCCTCTTTGGACATTTCTTCTAATTTGGTTATTGCTATAGTTAAAAGTTGAACGACAATAGATGAAGTTATATAAGGTCCTACCCCAAATGCAAATATAGCCATTGTGGCAAATCCTCCACCAGTAAATACATTTAGTAAGTCTAGTAAATTATTATCACCTATTGCACCCATCATAATTGATATAGCATCAGGATTAACTCCTGGGGCCGGAATAATGGCTCCTATCCTTAAAAACGCCATCATCCACAATGTAAATATCATCTTCTTCTTTAACTCTGGCATTTTCCAAGCATTCCTAAGAGTTTTAAACACCTACATCACCTCTGTTTTTCCACCCACAGCTTCAATTTTTTCAATTGCACCTTTACTAAATGCATTCGCTGATATATTTAATTTTTTAGTCAGCTCACCTTTTGCTAATATCTTAACTCCATCTCTAGGATTTTTTATAATTCCAGCGTCTATCATTGATTGTACATTTATTGTGTCACCATCATTAAAACGGTTTAATAATTCAACATTAATCCCTACTATATCTTTACTATTTCTATTAGTAAATCCGCGCTTTGGTATTCTTCTATATAAAGGCATTTGACCACCTTCAAAACCAGGTCTAACTCCTCCGCCTGTTCTTGATTTTTGACCATCACGACCTCTACCCGCAAATTTTCCACTTCCTGAACCATGTCCACGTCCTACACGAAAAGCTTTTCTTTTTGCTCCTTTACATGGTTTTAAATCAGATAAGTTCATCTTGGCACCTCCTTTATTTATATTTTATACTACTCTACTACTTCTTCAACTTTTATAAGATGACTTACTTGTCTTGTCATCCCTCTAATAGCCGCATTATCTTCATGAATATTATTACTATTGATTTTTCTTAGACCTAACGCTTCTATAGTCTTTTTATGCTTTGGGATAACACCTATCGTAGACTTTATTAAAGTTACTTTAATTTTTGCCATGTCCATCTCCTCCTAACCCAAAATCTCTTCAACAGTTTTCCCACGAAGTTTAGCAACTTGTGATGGAGTTTTAAGAGCTGCAAGGCCTTCAATTGTTGCATGAACAACGTTTTTCTTATTATTTGACCCTAAAGATTTTGTTCTTATATTACGAATACCTGCAAGTTCTAGCACAGCACGAGCTGGACCACCCGCTATAACTCCTGTTCCTTCAAATGCTGGTTTTAGAAGAACACTAGCTCCTCCAAAGTTTCCAACTAATGGATGATAGATACTATCTACGTCATTTCTTTCAACATAGATTAAGTTTTTCTTAGCATCTTCAATACCTTTTTTGATTGCATCTGGAATTTCCATAGCTTTTCCAAGCCCAACTCCAACATGACCGTTTCCATCTCC
>MDJN01000042.1 GCA_001995005.1 Candidatus Parepulonipiscium sp. PG-Nun2H_MBin03
AAAACCTGAAAAAATAAAAAAAAAAAAATAATATACCGAATTATATTTTTTATTCAATTAATACGTTTTAAACGAATTTTCAAAGTCTTGCTTTATTGCGTCAAGACGTTTTTTATCCTGCTCTCTTTCTCTAATAGCTTGTTGCTGAATTTGCTTAGTTTCTTCTATACCAGTTTTAATAGTTTTCCAAGTTTGTTCTAATGTATCTGTCTTAATTGAGCTACTTGAAGCAAGTTCAGTAGTTAATTTTGCTTGAGCAACTGTATTTTGAGCATTTTTTATTAGCATCTCGTTAGTCTTCTGGTCTAATGCAGACATAGCCTCAGCTTGTATACGCTGTCTTTTTAGCATAATAGCTTGGGATAGCGCTTGTTTAAACACAGGCAGCGTAATTATAAATGCAGAATTAATTTTTCTAACCAAGTTTAAGTTGCTAAATTGCATAGTTTTTATCATTGGGATAGATTGCAACGCCACGTTTTCTGCTATACGCAAATCATGTGTACGCTGAGACAGCATTAGAGCTGCTTGTTCTAGATTAGTTATCTCAAATTGCATAGAACTGTCTCCAGTTCTTTCGTACTCTAGCCTTCTTTGTGCAAGATAATCTTCAATCTCTTTAACCCCTTGATCCCCTGCTACAATATATTCTAATAAGTTATGATAAAAATTTACGTTACTGTTAAATATAGTTTCTAGATGTTGATTTGACTCATGAATTTCGCTTTCATATTGCTTTAACGTAATATAGATTTTATCTATTTCTGAGCCCATAGTTTGATATTTATTAAGTATTTGTTCCAGCTTCTTTTTCGTATTATTAAGAAATTTTTTAAATATCCCTTTATCTTCTTCTTTTATTTCATCTATATCAAATTGTTGCATAATATTTCCCAAAAGTTCTAGCATTTTACTAGACTCATTTATCTTGTCCAGGCTCATACTATTTAAGACTACATCTGACGCTTTGGCTAATTCATCTGCCACTTCTGCACCAAAAGTTACTATAGTAGATAAGTTTGATATGTCTATTAAAGATGTTAAATCATCTATTATTTGTGAATTCTGTAATTGTTCTTCTACTATTTGTTTATCTTGATGAATATTATAAGGTACTATTTCAAACTCATTTTGTGTCGCTGGTAAATTTGTTGCTAATTCTCTAGCAGATGTTCTGCCCATTGTTATTGCCATTTGTTTATCATCCTTTCAATTATACTTTTTGGATTATCTTTTTCTAATAAGCTACGTGCTTTTATATCATAATGGTATTCACCATCTTGGTGTTCTTGTATTATAGGTTTTGTATAAAATCTTTCAAGGCTCCTAAATCCTGTGGGGGATACTATCAACACATCACATCCTAATAAATTTGCATATGCAACAAAAATAGCATCTTCTAATTGGTGCATTTTTTCTTTAGTGTGTATGATAATTACTTTAGGGTTTTGCTTAGTAAAGTCAAATTTTTGTAATAGACGCAAAAACTTATTATCAAGGTTTAGTAAAGTAGATATAATTGTATACTCCACTCCGTTGGTATTTGTGCCTTGTATTAGCTTCAGGTCTATTAATAGCTGAATTTTATCCAGCAGATGGTGTTGCATCTCTTCTCTTAAATGGGCATATTTATAATCTTTATGATTTATTATTTGGTTTTTATATAGTTTCCCATTTTTAAAGAACTGATAACTATCACATAATCCATTTGGCTCATATGCATCTATAAATGGAGGTGCCACACATACCTTAGTATTTTGTGGAATTATAAACTTTTGTATACGTTTATAATACTCCTTTATATTTTTAACTCCTGATATTTTTGCAAATATTACAGGCATAATTACTTGATTATTTTCTGTATGAAAGTTTGGTCTAAAGCGTAGTTCTTGTGCCCATAATATATCCACTTCTTCACATGTCGTCTTAAGAGTTAGGCTATCTGCCTTAGCATACTGATGTTGCTTATACATTCCTGTGTCAGTGTATAAAATATCTGTAAGTTCCACCTCAGCTTCATACGCCACTGTAGTAGCTTGTATATTACTCGTAGGAAATTCTGCTAGGTTTAATTTTTTATCGCTACTTATTATATATAAATCTTCATCTGTTAGTTGTAAATCTGTTTGCGGATCAGGCAGTATTATAACAACATCAACATATAGTTTGGCTAAAAAACGCAAAAAATAACCTTCAATACTATTATTTATATCTCCAAATACAATAAATAACGGTGGCATCTCACCTTGTGTAGAAAATAATCTTTTCTCATATCGTTTATATAATGCTATTAATTGCACAGCTTTACTAGTCGTTTGGTTAAGCCGTGAATTTTGATTTATTTCTTTAACAAGCTTTGCAAATTCATTTCTTGCACTTTCATTAAATCCTTTTGGCAACATAATATTTTTTTGTAAATCTTGTATCAATTCATCTAGGCTAGTTATTGGGTTACGCTTTATAGAAGAAATTTCATTTGGCATTATTGCCGAAATACTATTTTCTATTACATACGTTCTGTCTTTGCTTGCAACATATAAATTATATAAGCTTTTTGTAAAACTATTTATATCATCCGCACCTTTAAAACATATAAAGATATTATTAAAGTGCCCTTGTTTTGCCTGTCTTTTAATAGTATTTGTATTTAATGCCTCAAATACATCTCCTGTTACCCAGTCATTTGTACTAGCACTAATTAAATTTTGTTGGTACAACATTTGTTGTTGCTTTTTTATTAGGCTTTGTATATATGCTACGTTAAAGTGGTTATCTATTAAAATAGTATTACTATCGTTATATAAATACGATAATTCATTTTTACTATCTAAGGTTAAATATCTACTTTCTAACATGCGAGATGCTATTACTACATCTACTTTTGAATACGCTAAAATTGATAATATATCCAATTCATGTTTTGAGAGTTCCCCAATGTATAATATTTTTGGTGTACCCCCAATCGGCGAAAAGTTTAATACACGCTCAAATTTGAAATATAACCAGCACATAAATTTGATATATGTGTTCTTTAAAATATTAGCGTTTTTTCCTATAGAAGCATATATCTGTAATGTATCAAATATATTTTTTGCAATAATCTCTCGTTCGCTCACTGGCACACGGGTAAGCCATAACCCCAAATTTTTATTAATAAAATCATAGGACAAGATAAAATCTTCACCTATAATATCTTTATAAAATCTTATATTATCATCGGTTGGTGGTTGTATTTTATTTTCTATAACAACCCCGCATATACAAGCTTTTTGGTAATACTCTATAATAAACTGCTCTATCTTAGCATTTAATCCTATAAATCTATAAATATATCCTTGTTTATCTTTTCTATCAGATATATCCAAGTCAAACTCGCTTAAATTGTTTAATTTTATGTGCATATATTCTCCCTTCACTTTTGATACAACTATCTTACATAATACCATAAAGAAAAGTAGGAGGCAAGTTATATTACCCTCCTACAAATATGCACTGGCTTCAATTAAATCATATTTATCATCTATGTCTATGGACTCTTTTTTACTCATTATATATCCAGCGGTATTTTGTGTAAAAAAGCTCACGTCTTGTATATATTGTTTTTTTGTACTTATATAAATTGCACCATTCGGATAGTACATATCTTTTTTATCTTGTCGTCTATAGTTTTTGTCACACCCTATAATATCCAATAACTTATTATTATCTCCTAATTCAGTAAATAATTCATATGGTTTAGCAGATTTAGTTATACTGACTACTGGGCGAGTCTTATCTTCTAAAAATAATGCATATGCTTCTTGTATATTTTTGCTTGTCCGCAAAGGAGACGTAGGCTGGCATAGCATAAATTCCGTAGTATCATCGTATTTCCTTAGCATATCTAATAATACAGCAGAAGTGGGCGTATCATCTTCTGCTAATTTTTCATCTCTTATTAATACCGAAACATCTCTATTACATTCAATTAAATTTTTATATTCTATTGAGTCAGTAGAAACTAATATATTTTTATTTTCACATAACCCAGACTCAATTATCGCATCTATCGTATAAAAAATTAACGGCCTGTCCCCTAAGTTTTGTATATTTTTATTAATTAATCCTTTCGACCCTGCTCTTGCTGGTATTATACATATCAATTCTGCCATTGCATTCCCCTTACCATTAATAATTCATCTGCTTCAAAATCTTTTTCTGCTACTTTACCCAAAACTGTGTTCCACTCCATTGGACTTATACCATTTCCAGGGCGTTTTGTAGTTATATTGTCTATACTAAAAGTTTCACCTTGTTTTATATTTTTCCTAGCTACTATAGATTTTCTGGCAATAGCTTTGTTTTTCATTTCGCTATGTGTAACCATTTTCGTAGAATTTCCTAGCATCATTTCCGCTCGTCGTATCTGCATGCAAAAGTCACGCAATTCATCTTCTGTTATAGATGCCTTATGGTCTGGGCCATAAAAATTTTTGTCTAATGTAAAATGTTTTTCTATAAATGTAATATTGTATGCAACTGACGCTATACCCGCTGTAATACCTATAGAATGATCAGAAAAGCCAATCTCATAATTTGGAAATTGCATCTTTAAATCTAATATAGCATTTAGATTTACATCTTTATCCTCAGTTGGATATTCTGTATTACAATGCAAAATCGTAATATCTTGCTTATCTCCTAAAATTTCTATTGCACTTCTAATTTCTGCTATAGTAGACATTCCCGTAGATAATATTATTTTAGCAGGGTTTAACGTTGATATTTTTTCTAAGTATGGTAGATTTGTTATTTCCCCAGATGGTATCTTCCATATAGTCTGACCATTTTTATATAGAAAGTCTATAGACTCTATGTCAAATGCAGTTGAAAAAATATCTATATTTATCTTATTGGCAAACTCTTTTAATTCTATATAATCTTTGTGAGATAGTTCTAATTTAGCTATCATATCTAGTTGACTTTCATCAGCCCCAGTAGTGACTTTTTGATACTCTGCCTTTGTGGCATATTTAGAAATCAATTCTTTTGAGTTAAATGTCTGAAATTTCACCGCATCTACCCCACATTTTTTCGCCACTTCTATCATTTTATGTGCTAGGTTTGCATCTCCATTATGGTTACACCCTATCTCCGCTACTATATACATCCTTATTTTACCTCCAAATATATTTTGGTGTATCTTTTCCACAATTAAATAATACATCTAAAATACTAACATTATGTGTTATAAATTCACCTTTATATTGTAAATACGGTGGATAATCATATTCAATATATTCTAGTATTATGTTGTTTTTAATAAATTTATTAGGGTCAATATAATTTTTAGCACTCGGGCCTGATAAATAATGCGTCGCACCTAATCTATTGCATATATCTATTAGTTTATCATCTTTAGTGCCTGTTGTTTTTAAGTCTGCAGAGTTTATAAATTTGGTATTTATCCCTAGTTCATTGCAAATTAATTTAGTACTGTAAATATTTAGCTCTGATAAGCTTATCCATTCTTTTTTTATATAAATATCATCTAACATTAATTTATATTCTTTATAATAAGGTGATTTTGAATAAGCAGATTGGAGCATTTTATAATGTTTTTGTTGCCAATTTTCTATCGTAAAAATATTTGTATCACAAATTTTCTGCTCAAATGCTAATTGCTTTATGGGTACGGTTATCCACTTCGGCGTACCGTTTATTAAAATTTTATTTCTGTTTCGCCAGTCTCTTTTGGTATATTGTACATCTTCTAAAAAAACGAACGTATCCACTTGGTGTATCATATCAAACACACCTTTCCATGGCAAATAATTAGACTGTAAAATTGCAACTTTTTTCAATCCACTCACCCTATCCGATAAAAAACTTTGTTATCATCTCCACCACGTATATAATATCCTCTTTCTTTAGTCCATAATACATTGGCAACCTTAATACTCTTGCACTCTCTTTAGTCGTAAACTTATCATTTCCATTAAATCTGCTATACTTATAACCTGCTGGTGCAGAGTGCAATGGAATATAATGAAACACAGCATATATACTCTGTTGTTTTAGATACGTTATTAATTCTATTCTCTGCTCTTCATTTTGCAATTTTATATAATACATATGAGCATTATGAATGCAATGCTCGGGTATACTTTGGCGTATTATATAGCCTTTTTGTTCTAAGTCCTTTAGTAAAGTATTATATAAATTCCAGCTCTCTAGTCTATCTTTATTTATTTTTTCTGCGTTTTGTAGCTGTGCATAAAGATGTGCACTATTTAATTCACTAGGCAAATACGATGAGCCTATATCTACCCAAGTATATTTATCCACTTCGCCTCTAAAAAACTTACTTCTATTAGTACCCTTTTCTCTAATTATCTCTGCACGCTCTATCATTTTTTTATCTTGTATTAACAAGGCACCGCCTTCACCCATGCTATAATTTTTAGTTTCATGAAAGCTAAAGCATCCAACGTTACCTATGCTTCCTAACGGCTTCCCTTTATAAGTTGCCATAACAGCTTGAGCTGCATCTTCTATCACATATAGGTTGTATTTTTTTGCAATTTTCATAATAGTATCCATTTCGCACCCTACCCCTGCGTAATGTACTGGAACTATAGCTACAGTTTTATCAGTAATTGCATCTTCTATCAACATTTCATCCATATTTAAAGTATCTTCTCGTATATCCACAAAAACTATTGTCGCACCTCGCAGTGCAAACGCATTCGCCGTAGACACAAAGGTGAACGATGGCATTATAACTTCATCACCTGGTTTTATATTTATTAGTAGTGCACTCATCTCTAATGCATGAGTACACGAAGTAGTCAGTAAAGCTTGCTTAACTTTCGTATTTCTTATTATCCACTTCCTGCACTTTTCTGTAAAATATCCGTCACCCGATATCTTTTTATACTTAATCGCTTGGCTTATATAAAATTCTTCTTCGCCTATATAAGGCGGCTCATTAAAATTAATCATATTTACTTACCTTACTTGTATAAATTATTACCTTGCCTGCACAGCTCGTTCTACTGTTTGTGTTTCCAGTTCGTTACCACAATAATCACAGCCTAATAGAGGTTTTCTATCATATAAATATTTTCTTACCTCATTTCTAAAATCTTTACTATTAACATCCAGGTAATCTCTGTCATAATCTGGCATAACTCCTGTATTTACACCATTAGCCAACGTAGGACAATAATAAAATCTATTGCGAATTAAAGTAAATAATCTATTAACGCATCTACTTTGTCTATCTATTTTATTGTCTTGATCATATATATTTAATTTTACCCACTTTCCATATCTTTCTTCCGTATATAATGTAAACTGTATGTTGTTTTCTTTTAACAAAGATATTAAGTTTTCATAGTTATAGCTATGTTCTTTATAATCGCTAACTACAACATTTATTTTAGGTGTTGCTAGTTGAGTAAGTAAACTTTTATTAGGTAATATTGTAGCATTGGTAACTATGGTAAAATTATTTATCTTTGGATTATCTGCATACCTTTCTAATAATTTATCCAATTCTTTGAACATGAATGGTTCATGAAAAAAACTTACCGTGCCTATTTTATCAATATTTGATAATAACATATCAAAATTTGTGCATATCTCTTCTAGTGTGGGAATTCTTACTTGTTTGTATTTATCTCCTAGAGCTAGACAATTTTCACATTTTAGGCTGCATCCTTCTGTTACACTTAACCATAACTCCTGTATATATATCTGTTCTCGATAATTATTTTCATAATATGCTGTATAGTTTCTTAGTATTATCTCATATTCAAATATAGTTTTATCTCTTTGTTCAGGCTTTAGCTTAACTGAGTTTATTAATGTTAACGGTATAAACATATTAGTAATATTTATATTTTCCAACGCCTCTATTAAATGATCAATATAATGTGCAACTGCTACAATAACTAATGGATTTTCTATTTGTTTAACCGTTTCAAACGGCTTTATAGGCACTCCTTGATAATTCCATTCTGAGTCTATATCCACTATAAATAACACTGGGGTAATTCCTATATTTTTTAACGCCCAAAAAGTTATCTTCCCTATATCTCCTGCTCCGTATATTACTATATTATTTGTTTTACTACGTTCGATTAATTCGTCTACGCTTATATCATTTATTATTTTCTTCATAATTTATTTTATCTGCACTCCTCTTTTTGATGCCTTTCCTACTTTCCCAACACCACAATAACTACACCCTGGCAAAGCTTTTCTATCATTTATAAAGTCATTTACCTTTTCTCTAAAGTTAGGGTCATCTAGTCTTAAATAATCTTGTTCACAATCTGGTACTATACCAGTGTTTGCTCCATGTGCTAATATTGGACAGTAATAAAATCTATCCTTAATCAGATTACAACACTTCGGCATACACCTTTGTTCACGTGATATCTTATTTTCAAATATTGTTATTTCTCCCCATGCTCCATAGTTTTCATCTGTATACACCGCAAAACTTATATTATTTTCTTCTAGTATTTTCTTAAGTTGTTTCAGATTATGACTATTTTCTCTATAGTCACTAATTATTATATTTATTTTAGGCGAATTTAATTTCTTAATTATATTTATACTAGGAACAATTGTACCATTAGTAAATAAGTTAATAGACCCAATTTTCGGATTATCTATATATCTATCAATAAATTTATCCAGCTCTTTAAATAAAAATGGCTCATGTTGAAATGATATAACTGCTATTTTATCTATATTTGATAATAGCAATTCAAAATTAGTAGTTACCTCTTCTAAAGAAGGTATTCTTATTTTGTCATATTTATCCCCTAATGCAGTACAGTTTTTACATTTCAGGCTGCATCCTTCTGTAATATTTAAGTATAGTATAGGAATATATACCATACCAATATTTTTATAGTATTCTGAATAGTTTTTAATCACTTCTTTGTATTCAAAACGTATTTTTTTCTGTTGATCAGATGTTAATTTAACCTCATTTATTAAAGTTAACGGTATATAAATATTTATAACACCTATATTGTGCAATGCTTCTTGCATGTGGTCCACATTGTTTGAAACAGCTATAATCACCAGTGGATTTTCTACTTCTTTTACTGACATAAAAGGTTTGATAAATACTTCGTTATATTTATCTATTCCAGGCGAATCGTGTATAAATAATACTGGGGTAATTCCTATGTTTTTTAATGCCCAAAAAGTTATTTTTCCCACGTCTCCTGCTCCGTATATTACTATATTATTCGTTTTACTACGTTCTATTAATTCGTCTATACTTATATCGTTCATTTTTACCTCGCTGGATTAAATTTTTGTTTATACCTTGCAACTTTGATACTATATTATACAATAATTATATAACTAATAAGGAGAAATACCATGAAAAAAATAGAAGCTCATTGGGATATTAGAAATTTAGGAGTCACTTCAGAAGTTATTAATTTTGAAGAACATGATTTAATCTCTACAGTCCAGTCAAGTATATCTAATTTGCAAAGTGAATATCAAGTTTTAAAAATCCCTAACACTCGTGCTGATATAATGTTTAAAGTCCAAGACTATGGTTTTAAGTATAATGAAAGTATATTTAACTGCAATATCTCATTAAATAATTATCATGTACCTAAGCCTTTTAACTCATTTATTACAAGATTTACCTATAAAAAGGCTAATACAGATGTCGAAAAGGACTTTATATTAAACAAAGTGTTGCATGATAACCTTTTTCCTTACGATCGTATCGCTACTAATCCAGCTTTTTCTATGGCTGACAGTAATAGACGATATTATTATCTTTTAAAAGATGGGTTATCTCAAAATTTTGAGTTATATAATGTATATCTAGGCAGTAAAAATGTTGGTTTTTTTGCCTTGCAGCCACTGCCTGCAGATAACTATAGTGCTGTTTTAATTGGAGCTTATAATGAATTTAAAAATCATAACGTTGGATTTTGTCTAGCATTATCTCCAGTATTAGAAGCTAAAAACAGGGGTGGTAAATATATTTTCGGTAGTATGTCATCTAATAATATGCCTGCTATCAAATTAAACTTCGCCATAAATTATCAACTTTACTCTATTGACTATATATTTG
>MDJN01000043.1 GCA_001995005.1 Candidatus Parepulonipiscium sp. PG-Nun2H_MBin03
GATGAAAGTCACTTTGAGACTTCTGGTGTCACCGGGTGTTTTTGGTCTGTATGAATTGTGAACGCTTCATTAGCTAGAAGTGAGCCAGCTAGCTTGACAGCTAGCTATTCTGGCTGCACAGGTTAGCTACTGCATGTTGGCAACTAAGCTAGCTAGGTGTACTAGCTGGCTGAGACCAGCATGTTGATGGTTAGCTCACCAAAGTTCACAAAAGACATGCAAATTCTTTGCCAGTTTCAGGTTTCACTAGGCACTAAATCTATAGAACTAAAGCATATTTTAGCATACATTTACCTAATGGGTATAGCTCACTAAATGTACAGAAATCTTTGTATTCTCTCCTAATTACAAATCAATTTCAGTCATCCATTATCAGTCGACCTCTGTGTGTTTAACACATTTGGTTTCTTGTTTGGTGGTTTTACAGAACACATTCAGACTCTGATTGTACATGAACACAGCCTTAAGAAATAATTCAACATAAGACAGACAATCTGAGCTCAAGATCTTCACAAGTCCATTAAGTTCCTACCAATTAAGGTTTGACCTGAGCTCCAAGCCATGCCGAGTTTACATTACTTTCTGTCTAATCAGGTTTCCAGGATTTTGGACTTGTGAAGACATCGAGGCTGAGCTTAAACTGTCACAGAGAGACGCACAGACAGCTACATCATTAAACCCCAGCTGGTATTTGGTGAGAACAGGATCAGGGGAAAGCTTAAAGTTGATTGGTTGGTGTTTTAGAGCACCATGAGCTGCTACTGGTTCCCTCCTTCAGTTTGAGTCCCGCTCAACGTCAGCAGAGAGGAAACAGAACTGTTGGAAAACAAAATAATAAACAAACAGCATCTACAGTCCAGTGCTGATACTCGACTTCCTGTCTGGTTCATCTCAAGGTCAAAGTTAAAATAACTTCCAAAAACAGTCACAGAACTTGAAGTGGTTTAAATGGAGACAATTCCATTATGTCATACCTATTTTCCTTATGTTTTGAATGACAATGTCCCCTAGGAGCAGAGGTTTTAAGTGACAAAGTTCAAATATTTCGTTCCTGTACTTAGTAGATTTTTCAGGTATGTGATTTCCTTGAGTGTTTATTCTTCTGAAAATATTTTACTTGTACTCTCTACATTTTAACAACATGTAAGTATAATTTGACTTTCTGGGAATGAGACTCAACGACCAGCTACTTTTCTGGTTTGTTTAGGAACAGCTCAGACAAATCCTACTGATTCAACCTTTAAGTATACACAACTATCTGTACTTCTACTTACAGAAAGAATGTGTGTACTTTTGCCACCTCTGCCCAGAAGCTACAATGTGTGCAAACAATGTCCAGATGACTTTGTGATTTTTAGGGCCTTGCCGAAATTGATGCTGCAAGTTAGTTAAGAATATGGAACAAAAACATTAATGATGATTCTGCTACATTTTAAGTGTATTTTGTGATAAAAAAATGAATCCAGTGGACACAGTGAGCAGTGGCTACAGAGACAGTTTCAGGCTATGACATGCTCTGATCTGTTTACTGTCAACCTTTAAAATTTAAAACTTAAAAAGATTCTAATAATGAAAAAGACTCTACTGTGAACATCTTTTTGTGAGCAGGTGGTTGATTATCAACACTGGACTTCACAATGCAGCTTTCTTTTAAAAAAGAACATTTATAAAAACTTCTTTACATCAATATGAACCTTCCTCTAATACAAAGAAATTATCTTTTATCAAGAGATAATACTTTTTTATTTTAAAGTCAGTGCTAATCTGCTATTTTCAGATGCATTTGGGACATTGAGTGGGTCCTGACCCACAGGATTGGATCCACAAATTCATTTTTTTTAATGTGAATTTTATTTGATTAGTGGAAGGTTCAGATGATAACTTTGAGGTTTTGTGAAATAAAATGAACCAAGCGGACAAGTTCACGTCACATCACACTGAGAGTAAATTGAAGATACAGCTACAACTTCAGCTCGTTTTGAAGACTGAATATCTGCACAGTTTGCGTAAACATTGGTGTCAATGCACTACTTCTCTTCTTCAGTACTCTAATTACTTCATTTTGGGTTCTGTGTTTGCATATTGAGCAGAAATGGAAGAAAAACACATGCCTGCCTTGGTTAGTTTTCTCAACTACGACCAGCTTAAATAACACAAGTCTATCTTAAAATAAAAAATTTTAAAAAGAGAGATTTGTCTGTTTTTTTCCTTTTGAAACGGCTGGAACTTAAACATGATTGAGCTCAGGTCTTCTTGAGAAATGACAGAAACATGGATGACTGGAGATGGTTCTAATGAACCTGTCTGACAAGCAGATCATAACAGAAACCTTTGAACAGCTAAAGAATAGTGGTGCTTCAATAGTAGAAAATAAATCTTGTCAGAATTATTTTCCCTGCAAGTACTCAGCATGTGCAGGGGATTTACTTTCTACTTTGTCATGAATGTGAATCAACCTGACAACTAATGACAACATGACCTTAAGAACGACTGGTGGGTGTCTGGCATCCTTAAAACATGTAACAGATTATTAAAAAATTGCCTATTTATGCAGAGGGGGAGCAGTATATTAACTCAGATTTAATAGGAGTTTATTACGATAATAGTTATCGGATAGGAGAGGTTATTGCACAAATAACATTTGATGTCCTAGTTCAGCAAAATGTAGGCGATAGATTAATTCATCAAGAAAGAGTAGACGTATACCAATTTGACTACAATAAAATATATGAGTATGATGTAATAATAGAAAATTTACCTGCAGATATAGAAATAATTAATCAAAAGCCATATGAATTTTTAATACCAAACACACAAAAATTGTTGATTTTAGTTTTTGTGTGTGCACTATTATTTGTTATAACTCATATTATAAGAAAATTTAAATTGTATAATAAAAAATTGCAAGAACAAAAAATTCAAAATGACACATTAAAAGAAGTGAGTCTTATACAACAAAAATTTTTTGGTCTGATGACCCATGAATTTAGAACTCCTATAAATATTATAAATAGTTCTACAAAACTAATAGAAATGGATATAAATAGTGAAACAATAGATTTAGAGTCTTGTAGTAAAAAAGTTAAGATGATTTATCGGAATATTCACAGGTTAAATAAACTTATTAATAACATACTAGATATTACAAAATATGAATCAGGAAAATTTGAAGCTAATTTTACTTATGCAAATCTCGTAACTGTAATTGAAGAAGTTGTGATGTCAGTTGTGCCATTTGCAGATACAAAAAATATAGACATAGTTTTTGATACAGATGTTGAAGAGGTATACTCTGTAATAGATGTAGAACAAATAGAGAGAATGATGCTAAATTTGATGTCTAATGCTATTAAATTTAGTAATACTAGGGGGAGTATATTTATTAATTTATCAGAAAAGGAAAATAAGTTTTATATAGAAATAAGAGACGAAGGCGACGGAATGTCTAAAGCTGATTTAAGTAAAATATTTGAGATATTTTATCAAAGCGGTGAGCTTTGGAGCAGAAGAAGAGAAGGAACAGGCCTAGGTTTATATATAGTAAATAAAGTAATAGAGCAACATAACGGTTCTATTCAGGCAGACAGCATAGTAGGGCAAGGGACGACTTTTATGATTGAGTTACCTATAAATGATGAAAAAGACATACAGCAACATGAATTACAATCTACTCAATTAGGTATAAACTTAGTAGATATAGAAATGTCTGATGTATAGAAGTAATCATAAGGAGGGATAAATGAAACAAGAATTAGATTTAACAGAGGGGAATATATTATCGAAGTTAATTATGCTATCCCTACCTATAATGGGGACGGCATTTATACAAATGGCGTACAGTCTAATAGATATGATATGGATAGGGCGATTAGGTAGCGATGAAGTGGCCGCTGTGGGGACAGCAGGATTTTTTCCGTGGCTTGGCATGGCATTTGTTATGATATCAAAAATAGGTGGCGAAATTAAAGTTGCACAAAGTATAGGAGAGAAAAATTTTGACCAAGCACGTAAGTATGCATTAGCATCTCTACAAATAATAGTGTTATGTGCGATCTTATATGGATTTGTACTAATATTTTTTAATGCTCCGCTAGTAGCGTTTTTTAACCTAGGTGATGAAAATATTATAAATATGGCACAGACATATTTGGTAATCATCGGAGTGGGAATGATATTTAATTTTATAAATCCTGTATTTACATCGATATTTAATGGCTCAGGAGATAGCCAAACGCCATTTATAATGAATACTATAGGTCTGGTGTTTAATATTATACTAGACCCTATATTAATATTTGGATTAGTGGGCTTTCCGGCACTCGGAGTACAAGGTGCGGCAATTGCTACTGTAACATCACAAATTGTAGTAACCATTAGTTTTATAATAGCTATGTTGATTAAAAAACAAAGCTACTTTGTACTGAATATATTTGTTGAACCGCCTATAAAAGAGATTAAACTTGTATGTAAGATAGGAATGCCAGTGGCTATTCAAAGTGGTTTATTTACTATATTTGCCATGGTTATTGGACGTATTGTTGCGGAATGGGGACCAATATCGATTGCGGTACAAAAGGTAGGTTCGCAAATAGAGTCTATATCATGGATGACTGCGAGTGGGCTATATACTGCGTTAGGATCCTTTGTTGGCCAAAATTATGGGGCACAAAAATTTGATAGAATAGAATCTAGTGTAAAAATAAGTGTTATAATGGCTATAGTTACAGGCATTGTTGCCACAATACTACTAGTATTTTGTGGAGAATTTATATTTAGCTTATTTATAGCAAATGAACCTGAAACACTAAGACAAGGAGTAGATTATCTAAAAATCTTAGGATACTCTCAGATATTTATGTGTATAGAAATTACAGTAGCAGGAGTGTTTAATGGTGTTAACAAAACCAAAATACCATCTTATATTAATAGCGTATTAACAGCGTTAAGAATTCCTTTTGCACTTATATTGTCTAAACCATTAGGCATAGATGGGGTATGGTGGGCTGTAACAATAACCACTATAATGAAAGGTATTGTAATATATGCAGTTTACATTAAAATGAAAGCAAATAAAACATTATATACGTTTAAGGAGGAAGTAAATGATTTTTGAAATGCCAACTAAAATAGTCGTAGGAGCAATAAATGAGCAGGCACAGTTATTGAAAGATTTAGGAACAAAGGCTTGTATTGTAACAGGTTTTTCATCTTCTAAAAAGAATGGTTCGCTAGATGATGTAATAGGAGCATTAAAATCTGTTGATATTAATTATATGGTGTTTGATAGGATAGAAGAGAATCCTAAACTAGAGACACTAGAGCAAGCAAAAGACGAAGCTTTAAAAGAAGGCTGTGATTTTGTAATAGGTATAGGTGGAGGGTCTCCACTAGATGCAGCAAAAGGGATTGCTATTATGATAAAAAATCCGCATATAGGAGCAAATAATTTAGTAGGCAATGGAAAATTAGATGCAACTCCTGTTGTGGCTGTGCCAACGACAGCAGGCACAGGTAGTGAGACTACTCAATATGCAATATTAACAGATACTAAGCTAGGCACAAAAATAAATTTTGGTCAAAAAGTATTTCCAGTAATAGCTTTTTTAGATGCAAAATATATGATGGATATGCCAGTAGATGTTACAAGAAGTACTGCCCTAGATGCATTTAGTCATCTTGCGGAGAGCTTTTTAAGTTTAAGATCAAATATGTTAAGTGAAATTTTTGTAAAAGAAGGACTGACTTTATTTAGAAAATGTATACCGGCCTTGCTAGAGGGTATCTTTACTAAAGAGGATAGAGAGAATTTATTAATAACGTCTACATTAGGTGGCATTGCAATAGCACAAACAGGAACTTTAATACCACATACGATGGGATATAGCATGACATATTATAAGCAAATACCGCATGGGATTGCCAATATTATGTTTTATAGAGAATATCTAAGTAGTTTTAAAGATAAAACTAAAGTTAATACTATAGTTGAATTGTTAGGATTTAAAGATTTAGCAGAACTTTGTAATATGATTGATAAATTAGTAGAAGTTAAGATTAGCTGTACTGATGATGAGATTAAAAAATATACGGACTATGTGTTTAGAGAAAAAGCTAAACTTGCAAATCATCCAGACCATATAACTGAACAAGATATATATAGAATTTATAGAGAAAGTATAAGCTAGTGCCCAAAAGGACACTAGCTCTTATTCGGCTTTATTTACTGAAACAATTCCTGCAAAACCACTGCATACAAGTACCATAAGAGCAACCGTAATCAAATATCCCATATCAAGATTACCAGCTCCTGTTGTAAATAATGATATTATAATAAATATAATAAGATAAAATATACCACCGATACTGCCCCACTTGTATCCTCTCTTATTTTCAATTTTGGCCATATCATATCCGCATAAGGCGGCTGAGGCCATAATACCTATTAACACAACCCATTTTTCGACGCTTGCACCAAGAGATGTATATGTAAGAAGTATTGAACCTAATATAATAAATATAGCAGTTAGTAGATATGCCATTATATTAGCTTTTATAGCAGTAACTATAATTTCGGATGTATTAACAGAAGAACGCTTTTTTTGCATAAATTTCCCTCCTTTCTTTTATTATTTCTTATTATATTTTACGTACAAGTTATGAAAAGTATGATATAATAATGCAGACTTTAATAATTATAATTTTTTAAGGAGGAGACATATGTTCTCAATAGATTTACATGTCCATTCTACAGTATCTGATGGTACGTTTACACCGAAGCAAGTTGCATTATATGCTGCTGCAAAAAGTTTATATTGTATTGCATTAACAGATCATGATACTACTGATGGTGTAAAAGAATGTCAACAATATGCTAAAGAGGTAGGAGTTGAAGTTATTTCTGGTGTCGAAATAAGTGCTGGGTATAAGGAGCGAGAAATCCATATGCTAGCTTATTTTATAGACATAGAAAATGAGCAGCTAAAAAAGACTTTGCATAAAATTAGTACTGAAAGAAAAGAGCGTAATCTTAAAATAATTGATAAACTGAATGAAATAGGCCTTGAAATTTCATACCAAGACTTAAACCCAGAAGATAAAAACATTTCTATTACCAGAGGGAATATTGCGAGAGCATTATTACAAAAAGGGTATATATCAAATATTGAAGAGGCGTTTAAAAAGTATATAGGTAAAAATGGCCCAGCTTATGTATCTCGTGAGTATGTGGATTATACAGAATGCATTGATGTTATTCACCAAGCAGGAGGCCTAGCGGTGGTAGCCCATCCTTATTTATATAAATTAGACACACCAACATTTATTGCAGACTTAAAGCAAGCGGGGCTTGATGGAATAGAAGTAATTTATCCAGAGCATACAAGTGAGATGCAAGAAATGTATTTTAAACTTTGTAAACAATATGACTTGTTTGTAACGGGTGGCAGTGATTTTCATGGTGGGAATAAACCTAGCATTGATATGGGTAATGGATTTGGAAAGACAATAGTTCATATGGATCTATTAACAAATATGAAAGCGAGATTGCAAAAAAAATAAGGAGAAGACTATGTTTGGTTATGTAACACCTTTAAAAGAAGAGCTAACGTTTAGAGAATATGATATTTTTAAAAGTTACTATTGCGGTCTATGCCAACATATAAAAAAACAATTTGGGCATATACCACGCCTAACCTTAAGTTATGATATTACTACAATGGCAATATTATTAGATTCAATAGGTACAGGTGCTACTCTAGTGAAAAAACAATCTTGTATTACAAGTATAAAAAAACGCCCCATTGTACAGGAAAATACTGCTTTAAAATATTGTGCTAATATAAATGTTATATTATCGTACTATAAACTACAAGATGATGTTTTAGACGAAAATAGCATTAAAAGTAAATTGCTGGCCCAACAACTGAAACCATATCTTAAAAAGGCCTCACCAGAATTTAGTTTTTTGCTCCCAATTATTAAATCTAACTTAAATTCATTGAGAAATTTAGAAAAATCACATAATTTTAGTTCAATAGATGAAATAGCAGACCCATTTGCAAATTTAGTGGGAATGCTATTTAAAAAGTATCCTAATAATAATAATAACATAAATTTGTATGACTTTGGATATGTACTAGGAAAATGGATTTATCTTATAGATGCATTAGATGATTTAGAAAAAGATACTGTAAATGCTACGTTTAATCCGCTAAATATTTTACAAGACAGCGATATAGAATTTAGTATATTAAGTTGTGGAGCCACTTGTAAGGAACAGTTAAACTCTTTTAGGTTAAAATCAAATACTAATCTGCTTAATAACATTATTTTATATGGTATGATGGATAAATATACTATGATAAAAAGACGAGGCAAAAAATGAAAATTAGAGACTTGACTACGGGAGGTGCATTAGTCGCTTTAACAATGTTAATATTTTATGCAATAACTGTAGTGCCTACAAATACGCTAACTTTATTAACTATTTCAAGCTTTATGCCCATTCTCGCATATTTAAGAACTACTTTAAAAACTGCAATTTTAGTATATATATGTAATAGTATACTGGGATTTATTCTTTTTACGCCTATATTAGGCATTAGCTATTTAATATTTTTTGGTGCCTATGGAATTATAAAAGCTTTTATTGAGGCTATAGATAATATTGTATTAGAAAATATACTGAAGCTAATATACTTTATAGGTGCTTTAGTGGGGCTAAATTTTATGGTCTCAATACGTACAATAATTCCAATGTTTGATATTATGCCTTCGATGATTTTTCCATTAGTTGCGGTAGTAGCATTTTTTGTGTATGACTTTGCACTGTCTTTGTTAATTGAGGGGTATTATAAGTACAAACCTTGACAAAAAATTGGATAATGATAAAATTTAAAATAAATATAAGGAGGGATTTAGATGGATAATGCTAAAAAATATTTAAAAATATTTGTAGATGTTTTAGAGGTAGCAGAAGATAAAGTATTAAATTTAAATTATAGAGATGTACCGGCTTGGGATAGCGTAGGGCATATGACGCTAATAGCGGAAATTGAAAGTGAATTTGACGTTATGTTAGATACAGAAGAGATAATCGACTTTAATTCATTTGAAAAAGGTAAGGAGATTTTATCAAATAACTATGGTGTGGAATTTTAAACAAGATAGCCTTGCAGCTATAGATGACAATGATATTTCTTTAACATATAAACAACTAGGGCAAGAGTGTGATACATTTAAAAGTAAGATGGCTCCTCGTTCATTAGTATTTACGTTTTGTAGTAATACTATAGCTGATTTTATAGGATATGTTGCATTTTTGCAAAATGGGTGCGTTCAGGCACTGTTAAATAGTCTTGAAGAGCATGAAGAATTGATTAGTAAATATAATCCAAACTATCTATGGGTACCCATGGATATGGCACAAAAATTTAATAATTATAAGATGGTGTATGAAAAGTATAATTATATTTTGTTAGAAAATTTATCTATGAAACATAAGTTATATGAGGAGTTAGCATTATTACTAACTACTAGCGGCTCAACTGGTAGTCCAAAATTTGTACGACAAAGTTATAAAAACATTCGTTCTAATGCAAAGAGTATAGCAAAATATCTTAATATTACAAGTGATGAAAGACCTATTACAACTTTGCCTATTAATTATACGTATGGATTAAGTATTATTAATTCTCATCTTTTATGTGGGAGTACAATATTAATAACAAACAAGACTATAGTGCAAAAGGAATTTTGGAATTTCTTTAATAAATATGGAGCTACAAGTTTTGGCGGAGTACCATATACTTATGAGATACTAAAACGATTAAAATTTTTTGATATGTCACTGCCAACGCTAAAAACATTAACACAGGCTGGAGGTAAACTGTTGCCGTCTTTACACGCAGAGTTTGCAGAGTATTGCCAAAGTACTAATAGAGATTTTATCATTATGTACGGTCAGTGTGAGGCAACAGCACGAATGGCGTATTTGCCACCAGAGCAAAACTTAAGCAAAATTGGAAGTATGGGTATAGCTATTCCTGGAGGAAAATTAGTTTTAGTAGATGTAAATAATCAACCAATTTCTACCCCATTTACTACAGGTGAGCTTATATACTATGGTGATAATGTAACATTAGGTTATGCACAATCTTATGCAGATTTATCTAAAATGGACGAAAGAGGCGGAATGCTTGAAACGGGTGATATGGCTGAGTTTGATGAGGATAGATATTTTTATATAGTAGGACGCAAAAAGAGATTTCTAAAAATTTATGGTAATAGAGTTAATTTAGATGAAGCTGAAAGAATATTAAAAAATAAATTTCCTGATACGGAGTGTGCATTATCTGGAAAAGATGATGAGCTAGTTATTTTTATTACAGACAAACAAAAAGGGGCGCAACTAAGAAAGTATTTATCTGAGAAAACGGGGTTAAATCATAGAGCATTTGTAGTTAAATATATAGAAAGTATACCTAAAAGTGATGCAGGTAAAATTTTGTATAGTAAGTTGGTGGATATAAATGTTGATTGATTTGATAGACCCTTATAGTCTTAAAAAAGAAGAAAAGATGCAATGGTTATCTAAAATATTAAAAGAGTTAACTGAGCATCATTATAATAATTGTATAGAATATAAAAAAATATTAGATGCGTTTGATATATCTTTAAACGATATAAATAATTATACGGATATTCCGTTTTTACCAGTAAGATTGTTTAAGGAATTTAAGTTAGCAAGTGTAGCAGATGATAATCTTATAAAAACTCTCACAAGCTCTGGAACCACATCAAGCCAAGTGTCTAAAATATATTTAGACCGCATAACTAGTGGATTACAAACTAAAGTATTAATTAAAATAGTAAGTGATTTTATAGGTAAGTCAAGATTTCCAATGATTATTTTAGATACAAGTGCAGTAATCAAAGATAGGAAAATGTTTTCGGCTAGAGGAGCTGGAATTATTGGTTTTTCTATATTTGCACGAGAGAAAATTTTTGCTTTTGATGAAAATATGCAACTTGATATAGAAGGATTACGGAATTTTTTGCAAAAATATTCAGGGCAAACTATACTTTTATTTGGATTTACATTTATGATTTGGCAATATTTTTATAAAGAAATTGTTAAAGCTGATATAGATTTATCTAATGGGATATTAATTCATGGCGGTGGTTGGAAAAAACTAATAGATACTGCAGTTAACCCGGAAATTTTTAAGCAAAGTTTAAAAACTGCGTGTGGAATAAGCCGAATACACGACTATTATGGAATGGTGGAACAAACGGGGACTATATATGTAGAATGCGAATATGGACATATGCATGCTAGCGTATTTAGCGATGTGTGCATAAGGCGTGCAAAAGATTTTAGCATTGCAAACATTGGCGAAAGAGGATTAATAGAAGTAGTATCAAGTTTACCATATTCTTATCCAGGGCATATTCTGCTTACTGAAGATGAGGGAATTATATTTGGAGAAGATGATTGTCCATGTGGTAGATACGGAAAATATTTTAAAATATTTGGTAGAATTAACAACGCAGAAATAAGAGGATGTAGTGATACGTATGAATGATATAGAAGTTTTATTTGGAACGAAAAAATTTAATAAAGTAACAAAATTATCGGTTTTGCCACCTTTTTATGCAGAGGTGTGCGATTTTTTAGATAAGCTATCAAATATTTTAATGAAAAATAATGGACAATACCCTGATATAATTACATTTGCTTTCTTTTGTAGAAAATCTAATATTAATAAACTAAAAAATCAATATGATGTAACTAATCGTTTAGGAGTAGGCCTAGCTTTTCATATAGCACCATCAAATGTGGCTATAAATTTTGCGTATTCTTTAGTGAGTGCACTGCTTGCTGGCAATGCGTCTATTATAAAAGTGTCCAGTAAAGAATTTGAGCAGACAGATTTAATTATTAAGGCGTTAATGCAAATAAAGAATCATAAAATAGCTAGTTATATAACTATAATTAAATATGATTCTAATAATATAGAAGTTACTAAATATCTCTCTGAAATATGTGATGCTAGAATTATCTGGGGTGGAGACGAAACTATTAAAAAGATTAGACAACATAAGTTAGCACCACGTGCCTTTGATATAACTTTTGCTAATAGATATTCTATAGCAATTTTTGAAGCAAATGCGGTTTTAAACGATGTAGATAAGATTTGTAATAATTTTTATAATGACACATATTTGTATAATCAGACTGCATGTACATCACCACAGTTAATTTACTGGTTAGGAACAGAAAATCAAATTATATTAGCTAAACAAAAATTTTGGGAGACATTTCATAAGTATGTAGCTTATAGATATAAATTAGAAGATGTAATGGTGATAGATAAATATATAAATACTTGTAAATCAGCTATTGAACTTGAAAATATATTAGTAGAACCGCAAACGGATAATTATATTGTTAGAGTTAGATTAGATAAATTAGACACTCAAGATATTCAGTTTGCGGGCGGAGGATTTTTTGAATATACTTCAAATAATTTAGATGACTTATCAGAATTTATTACTAAGAAATGCCAAACTATTGGATACGTAGGTACAATTGAAAATGATATATTATCAATGGTGCAAAGTAACGGTTTAAAAGGTATAGATAGAATTGTGCCAATTGGCAAAACAATGGATTTTGCACTTGTATGGGATGGGATAGACTTAATTTTACAAATGTCACGAAAAATTAGTGTAATTTAAGGGAGGCAAAAAAAATGGCAACACCACATAATAATGCAGAAAATGGCGATATTGCAAAAACAGTTTTAATGGCGGGCGACCCGTTAAGGGCTAAGCTTTTAGCACAAAAGTATTTAACAGATGTTGTAATGTATAATGAAGTACGTGCAATGTATGGATACACAGGAATGTATAAGGGAAAACGAGTGTCTGTACAAGGGCATGGTATGGGAATGCCTTCAATGGGTATCTACACATATGAATTATATAATTTTTATGAAGTAGATACAATAATAAGAATTGGCTCAGCAGGAGCAATAGATGAAAGTTTATGTATAGGCGACATAGTAATAGGTATGGGTGCATGTACTAACTCTAATTATGAGAGCCAGTATAATTTACCAGGAAAATTTGCTCCTATTGCAGATTTTGAGTTAGTAAGAAAAGCTGTAGATACGGCAGAAGAACTGGGATATAAATATAAAGTGGGAAATATATACTCAAGTGATACTTTTTATGATGATGCACAAAGTCTGAAAGAGTGGCAGAAAATGGGTGTTTTGGCGGTTGAAATGGAAGCTGCAGCATTATACATGAATGCAGCACGTGCTAATAAAAAAGCTATAGCTATATGCACAATTTCGGATTGTCCATTTACGGGTCAAGCGACTACGGCAAAAGAACGTGAAACAAAATTTACCCAAATGATGGATGTTGCGTTATCACTAGTATAAGGGGGGAGCTATGGTTATATTAATTGTATTAGATAGTGTCGGTATAGGACAAATGCCAGATAGTAAAAAATATGGAGATGATAAAGTTGATACACTAGGAAATGTGTATAGAGCTAATAATGGATTAAATGTACCTACGTTAAAAAAACTGGGGTTATTTAATATTGATGGGGTAAGTATAAATGATAAATATGATAGCCCGGCTGGTAGTTATGGAAGGTTGGCCGAAATATCAAACGGCAAAGATACTACAACTGGGCACTGGGAAATTGCAGGTATTTATACAAAAAATCCTTTTCCAACATATCCAAGTGGTTTTCCGGATGATATCATAAAAGAGTTAGAACGACGTATTAATCGTAAAGTATTGGGTAATTACCCAGCATCAGGGACGCAAATAATTGATGATTTAGGCGAGCATCATATGCAAACAGGAGATATTATCGTATATACTTCTGCAGACAGTGTGTTTCAAATTGCAGCTCATGAAGATGTTATAAGCATAGCAGAGCTATATAAAATATGCGAAACTGCAAGAGAGCTATTAACGGGAGAACATGAAGTGGCAAGAGTAATTGCTCGTCCGTTTGAAGGAGAGGTGGGTAACTTTACTCGTACTTCTAATAGGCATGACTATGCGATTACTCCCCCTGAACGAAATTTATTATGTTATTTAACCAATACAGGAGTAGAAGTAACGGGCGTTGGGAAAATATATGATATATTTGCAGGTAATGGCATAAAAAATACTTATCCTACTAAAAATAATTTTGCTGGGATGCAAAAAACCATTGAATTAGCAAAACAACGTACAGAAGGATTTATATTTACTAATCTTGTAGATTTTGATATGAAATATGGCCATAGAAATAACCCTATAGGATATGCAAAAGCTCTTGAAGAATTTGATATACAACTAGCAGA
>MDJN01000044.1 GCA_001995005.1 Candidatus Parepulonipiscium sp. PG-Nun2H_MBin03
TGTATCTTGTTCACCATTTAGAGTACCAATTGCACGCCTTGCAGCAGCACAATCAGCAATATTGGCTGAAAATAACTAATTAAGAAAGCCAGATGAATTTTCATCTGGTTTTTTTGTAATTACAGGTGAAATCTTTATAAAATAAGTAAAATATACTCTGAGCTAGATTTGGAGTATTATATGTTAGGTTTTCTAATAAAGTAATAAGATAGCTAATATTATGTTTAAAAATCATTTTTTGGAAATTAGAACCAAAACCAAAAAATAATCTTTTAAAAATTTACAAAAAACTAGAATACAAGCCAGAAATAATAAATATATATAAAAAGTAAATAATATTAAATTTTTACTATTAAATATTTTAAATTTCTCATATACTTCTTTAACCACGGGTCCTAGTGTCCAATGAATTATATCTTCTTCAAAACATATATCTTTTTTATTTAGTAAAAAATTAGCTTGTACATAATATAGCAATTTTTGTAATTTTAAATTAGTTATAGGTTTTCCTAATTCATTATTATAATAATCTATATATTCAATTATATCTTCTTTTAATTCTTCTATTTCACGCTGAATTATTTGTTTATACCCTGCAGTTAAAGCAGTGCTGGCTGTTTCGCTAAGCTCTTGCATACGATTTAAACTCTCTTCAACATTGCTTTGCCAATCAACATTTTCTGTTGTAACTGCAACTTCTTCTGCAACTTCTGTTGTAACTTCTTCTGCAACTTCTTCCGCTTCTGCAATAACTGTATAACTAGTAGCATTATCAGTTATATTAGCTTCTAGTATTTTTTGTGCATCAAACATATCTTGTTGCATTTGTGCAGGTGGTTTAGGCGGAGGAGGTGGCGGTGAATTTTCTGTAGAATGCTCTGTTGATGTTTTTGGTGGCGGTGGTGGCTGAGTACCAATTTGGGTTGTGTCTGAATTTTGAGATACTCTAGTATATTCACCAACATAATTATTACTTGTATCAATTGTCATATTTCTACTCCTTTCTATTATGAGGTAGAGGTATAAAAAACATCTTCCAATAATATATTCGACATATATTGGAAAATATTTTAGTAATATATAAAGTTTAGTTAAAGTAGGTTGCTAAGTCCTATAAACTATGACATAATAAACTAAAAAGAAAGAGGTGATAAATTGAATTATATTGGCTCGAAATATTCGTTATTAGACTTTATCTGTACAACAGTAGAAAACGTGACAGGTACCAAAAATGGAGCAGGCAGAGTATTTGCTGATTTATTTGCAGGCACTGGGGTAGTTGGTGCAACGTTTAAGAAAAAAGGATATAAGATAATAGCCAATGACTTGCAATACTATAGCTATGTGTTAAATAAGCATAATATAGAAAATAGTCAACACTTAGATAAAAATTTGGTAGAATATTTAAATAAATTAGAGGGTGTTGAAGGATTTATTTACAATAATTATTGTGCGGGTTCTGGTAGTGAGAGAAATTATTTCACAGACTATAACGGGAAAAAATGTGATTCTATTAGAATGGAATTAAAAAACTTATTCAATATAGGCCAAATAAATGAAGATGTGTACTATTATTATTTAGCAAGTTTAATTAATTCAGTAGACAAGTTTGCTAATACGGCATCCGTATATGGAGCTTTTTTAAAGCATATAAAGAAGTCGGCTCAAAAGCCATTGGAGCTAGAGCTATTACCAATTATACAATCTGATTATACAGGAGAAGTTTATAATCAAAATGCAAACGATTTAATAGGCAGTATAAAAGGTGATATACTATACTTAGACCCACCATATAATGCACGACAGTATTGTGCAAATTACCACCTTTTAGAGACCATTGCAAAGTATGATAATCCTCAGATAAGAGGAAAGACGGGACTAAGACAAGATAAGATGCAAAAAAGTTTATACTGTTCTAAAAAAACAGCTGCAGAAAATTTTGATGCCCTAATATGCCAAGCAAATTTTAAGTATATTTTTTTAAGCTATAATAATGAGGGTCTAATGGGATTAGATAATATAAAAGATATCATGACACAATATGGTGAGTATAGTGTATTTACACAAGAATATAAAAGATTTGTAGCTGATAAAAATAGAGAATATAAAGCAAAATATACTGAAGAGTATATACACTGTTTGCTCAAATAAAATTATCGGAGGTTAGTTTGATGAAAGAATTTATTAGTAGTGGAAAAGCTATTTTAGGAATTGAGTTAGGTTCAACAAGAATTAAGACAGTTTTAATAGGAGCTGATAATAAACCGATTGCCATAGGAGGATATGATTGGGAAAATAAATTAGAAGATGGTATTTGGACATATGATTTAGAAGATGCTTGGTTTGGTATTAGGCAAAGTTATAAATCTATGGCAGATGATGTAAAAAATAAGTATGGAGTTATAATTACAAAATTAGCTGGGATAGGCATAAGTGCTATGATGCATGGGTACTTGGTGTTTAATAATAAAGATGAACTGCTGGCTCCGTTTAGAACTTGGCGTAACACTATGACAGAGGTTGCTTCAAATGAATTAGGTAGGTTATTAAATTTTAATATGCCTCAAAGGTGGAGCACCACTCATCTTTATCAATGCATATTAGATGGGCACACGTATATTGATGATATCGTTTTTCAAACAACATTAGCTGGATATATGCACTGGAAATTAACTGGTGAAAAAGTGATAGGAATAGGAGATGCGGCAGGAATGTTTCCTATAGATAGCATAATCAAAAATTACGATAAAACTATGATAGATAAATTTAATAAACAAATTGCACTAAAAGGATATCATATAAAAGTGGACGAGATTATGCCAAAAATTTTAGTAGCAGGTGAAAATGCAGGTACTTTAAACAAAGCAGGTGCCAAAATGCTAGATGAATCTGGAAATTTACAAGCAGGTATACCGATGTGTCCGCCAGAAGGGGATGGTGGAACTGGAATGGTAGCAACTAATAGCGTGGCTGTGCGTACAGGGAATGTTTCTGCAGGAACTTCTGTATTTGCTATGATTGTACTGGAAAAGGCACTGTCAAAGCCGTATGAATCAGTAGATATGGTAACAACTCCATCAGGAGAAGCAGTGGCTATGGTACATTGCAACAATTGCACGTCAGATTTAAATGCGTGGGTTAATATATTTAATGAATTTGCAATAAGCATGGGTATGGATATAGACAAAAATAAACTTTTTGAAACTTTATATAATAAAGCATTAGAAGGTGATGAAGATTGTGGAGGATTACTTGCGTATAATTATTTTTCAGGAGAACATATTACAGGATTTGAAGAAGGTAGGCCGTTATTTGTTCGTAAGCAAAACAGTAAGTTTACTTTAGCAAATTTTATAAGAGTACATTTATACACGTCATTAGGGGCTTTGAAAACTGGTATGGATCTTATTAAAAAAGCCGAAAATGTTAAGTTAGATGTATTACTAGGGCATGGAGGATTATTTAAGACACCAGTCGTAGGACAAAAGATAATGGCAAGTGCGATTAACACTCCTGTTAAAGTTATGGAAACAGCAGGTGAAGGAGGTGCTTGGGGGATTGCTATACTTGCCTCTTATATGGTAAATAAACAAGACGGACAAACTTTGGTATCTTATCTAGAGCATGACGTGTTTAAAGATGAAAAGGGCAGCGTTGTAAATCCAGAGCAAAAAGATGTGGAAGGATTTAATGAATTTTTAAAGCTTTATACTGCAGGGTTTGCTATTGAAAGAGCAGCAGTAGATAATATATAAGGAAGAAAGGCTTGATTGTTAATTGAGCCTTTTATACTTTCTTTATAAAAAATGGGTATACTATAAAAAAGATTTGATATAATATGATATATTTTAAAAGCATTCCGTGAGATTAAGAACTTAAAACTAAGGGAGGTTATTGTATGAATATTTTAATGATAGAAGATGAACAAAGGGTAGCAGATATAGTAACAAAATACTTAGAAAAAGAAGGGTATACTGTTTTTACGTGTTATAACGGTACAGAAGGGTTGGAAGTATTCTTAAGAGAAAATATTTCTGTAGTGCTATTAGATTTAATGTTACCGGATATATCAGGCGAAGAAATTTGTAAAAGAATGCGTGCAATTTCTAATGTATACATTCTTATGTTAACGGCAAAAGGTACATTGGATAATAAGATAGAAGGGTTTAAGCTAGGAGCAGATGAATATTTAGTAAAGCCGGTCAGTCCGAGAGAGCTGGTGGCAAGAGTTAATGCATTGAAAGAAAGGAAAGATAGAGAAAATAATACAGAAGTATATAGCTTTGATAAGGGAAATCTTAAAATATATCCAGCTGAAAGAAAGGTAAGCTCATATAATAAAGACATAGTTCTGACCCCTAATGAATTTGAAATTCTATCTCATTTAGCACAATCAGCAGGCAGAGTTTACAGCAGAGAGCAGCTAATTGACGCTGTAATGGGAATAGATTTTGATGGGTTTGACAGGACAATTGATGTGCATATAAAGAATATACGTAAAAAAATTGAGTTGGACACAAAAAATCCACGATTTATTAAGACTGTTACAGGCATAGGGTATAAAATGGAAGGCGACATCATATGATTTCGTTTAGAAAACAAATGTGTGCACTATTTGTAGGTATAGGAGCACTAGTTATCACTATAGTTTGTGCATTTATAAATTTTAGTGTGATGCGAGATTTTAGGCAATATGTTGAAACAAATATTAGTTACGTAGGAACTTTGATTGCTGAAGAAGTAGCAGTACACTATACAAATAGCGAATTTGATATAGAAGGTTATAGAGAAGAATTAATACGTAAATTAAAAATTAGTCACTATTCGATTTCGATATTAAATAGTAATAAAGAAGTTATTATAGGTACGACTAAAGAAAATTTAATTGAAGAACTTATAAGTCAGGATGAGTATAATTATGAGAGTTTTGAGAAAAG
>MDJN01000045.1 GCA_001995005.1 Candidatus Parepulonipiscium sp. PG-Nun2H_MBin03
GCCTGCATTTTAATCCTCCTTTATAGGTGATACCACAATGTTTTTGCCATTTAAATGGCTTATGACTACTTTTTCATTTTTCATTATAAACCGACTATTCGATACTACTTCTACTTTTTTATTGTCTACTAAAATAAATCCAGTAGGCCTTAAATCTGTAAGAGCTATACCATCTTTATCTACCAATACTTCTAATTCTTCAATAGTCGAAAGTTTATGCGGTTTATCCGTTAAAACTATTTTGCTATATAACTTGCCTGTAGACAGAACTTTCACTGCAACGTAGAACATAATTGCAAGTATTATAATTACTATAATAGTAATTGCAACTCCTTCTGCTATATTATCCGCTATAAGAAATATGCTAATTAATATACAAACGGACCCAGCAATTCCAGATACTGATATCCCAGGCATTATAATTTCAACACCAATTAATATAAAACCTGCTATTAACAACAATGAATTAATTAAGCTCATTCCATCTATTAAGTTCATATATATCCCCCTTAATCAAAAACTACTAATTCAAAATCATCTAGTGCATCAAGAACAATTTGTTGTCTTTTTTTGCCTAATTCTATATTATTCGAATATAGAGTAGGTGCTTGTGCAAGGCCTGCTATAAATGCCGCCTCTTCTATAGTTAGGTTATCTGGAGTTTTTTTAAAATAACCTTTACTTGCATCTTGTACGCCGTAATACCCCTCTCCTAAATAAATTATATTACTATAGACTTCTAATATTTCTTCTTTGCTATAGTTTCGTTCTATATCTAATGCCATAAACACTTCTGCCATCTTCCGCAGATATGTTTGGCTACTAGAAAAAAACAAGTTTTTTGCTAATTGTTGCGTTATAGTACTACCGCCTTGTACTATATCTTTTGCTACTAAATTAGTAACACTAGCCCTTATTATGCTTATCGGGTCAAACCCAAAATGTGTGAAAAATCGTCTATCTTCTATAGCCAATAGAGCATTTAAAAAATATGGGCTTATTTCTGATAATTCTACATATCTATCCTGTTTTTGTATACTAGTTATAGTAGCCACCAAGGGTCTTTCCTCTTTTACTGCTTGATAGTATGAATATCCTGTATAGGTAAATACTCCAGCTACTATTAATACTGCTATTAAACTTATCATTACAAATAATCTTAAAACCTTTGCCATTTGCACCTCCTTAATACTATATTTTATCATAGGTAGATAATGTTTTCAATTGTATTTTTATGATTTATATTTATGTATAATTTTAGTATACATAAACTGAAACTTATTATTGCAATTGATATGTATATCAGCTATTATAATAACAAATATATTAAAAAGGAGGTTGCAAGGAGAATAAGTGTAAGGTGCCCTTGCCAAAATTATATGAAAATTTATATTGCTGATGATGATAAAGATATACGAGATATTATAGGAAGTTTTTTAGAAAACAGTGGTTACGAAGTTACTGCATTTGATACAGGGGATAAACTTATGACTCGGTTTTTAAAGGAACAATCAGATATGGTTATATTAGATATAATGATGCCCGGAACAGATGGTATTAGTATTTGCAACCAAATCCGCAAAATTTGCACTGTACCAATTATTATCGTATCTGCAAAAGATAGTGAAATAGATAGAATAAACGGTATTACAATGGGTGCCGATGATTACCTTGTTAAACCTTTTGCACCAATGGAATTAGTTGTTAGGGTTGGGGCTATTTTCAGACGAATTGCAATGCAAAGTGCTTCAATAGAGGTATTATCATTTGGGGATATAAAAATTAATACATCCCTTAAAGAATGTAGTGCATCAGATAAACCACTAGATGTCACTCCTACTGAATTTTCGCTGCTAGCCTACATGTTTGAACATCAAACAAGGGCTGTATCTAGAGAAGAATTGTTAAAAAATGTTTGGGACATAAATACTGTAGTTGATACAAAAGTATGCGATGATGTTCTTAAACGACTTAGAAAAAAACTATTACCAACTAACGTACGTATTGTATCTGTCTGGGGATTTGGATTTAAACTTAAGATGGAGGATAACTATGCTAACGCTTAGGCAAAAAATTACTCGTCCATACGTTTTTATAATTATTTCTATACCTCTGACTATAATAATAATTTTTAATATAATTGTAGCCTACTATAAAATAACTACTGCTGAAGAAGATTTAAGTGCTCAAGTCACTCAAGTTGCAGAGCATTTACAAGATAGTTCTATGCAGATCCGAGATTTTATGCATCTACTCAGAATAAGTCCTAATTCAACTAACCAAATTGAACTCATCATATACGACACTAAGGGAGAATTCTTAAGATATCTAGACACCCCGGATACATTTATCAACCAAGAAATTGCTAGACTCGCATATAATAGTATCCTTAATTCATCTAGCGGAGATATGTGTATAATAAATTATGATAACCAGAAATATTATGCTATGGAAGTTATACTAACTGACTCTCTAGGCGGTAAAATAATATATATAACACAAGGTTTAATAATAGATGACTTTGTATGGATGGTTAATATAGTATTATGTTTAGTTTCGACTTTTGTTATGCTTGTTGCTATCTTTGTATCAAATCGAGTTACCACTTCTATTACAAAACCTATCGAAAATATCACCGCTTTAATCGAAAATATGAACTCATTTGAAGTTCTAACCATTGATACAAAGAGCGATTCCATTGAACTGCAAAAACTTGCTTCAGAAATAAATTTGCTTAATAAGCGTATCTACGACTTTCAAAAATCTCAAAAACTATTTTTGCAAAATGCCTCTCACCAGCTGCGCACTCCTCTTATGAGTATACAAGGCTATGCTGATGGTATAGAGATGGGTGTTTTTAAAGATACAAAAGCTACTGCAAAACTTATCTCAAACCAAGCTATTAAATTAACTTCTCTTGTAAATAGTTTACTTAGTCTAGCAAGAGCAGAAAATTTTAAGGAAAATCAAACTTTTGAAGTTCTTAATATCAGTGTATTTTTAGAAGAACTGATAACAGAATTGACTCCTATTACTAATATAGATATTATCTCTTCTATAGCAGAAGATGTTTGCTGCCTTGCTAATAGCGAGCTTTTAAATGGCTCTATTGGTAATATTTTATCTAATGCAATTAGATATGCAAAACACCAAATTCATGTTACGTTAAATAAACAGGATGCTAACGCTATTATTATAATAAAAGATGACGGTGATGGGGTTGCCTTAGAAGATGATATTTTTGAAAGATTTGTAAAAGGGGAGCACGGTAATTTTGGTTTAGGGCTTTCTATTGCCAAAACTGCTATTAGTGCTCTATCAGGTAATATTTCAGTAACCAATGATAATGGTGCAGTGTTTACTATTATATTTCCTACAAATTTATCAGAAAATACTTAAAAAGACGTTGCGCTCATATAATAAACATGCTATAATGCGTATGTTAAATAATCAAATGCTCCTCTGATAAAACATATTATTTACGAGCATTGCATGGAATGTTAAGACAGTCTTAACCACCCATCACAGAAAAAGGAGAACAACATGAAAAATGCAATTATTAGTGCCATTGAGAACGAACAATTAAAAGCAGAAGTTCCTAAGTTTAATGTCGGAGATTCTGTTCGTGTTTATGCAAGAATTAAAGAGGGTCAAAGAGAACGTATCCAGATGTTTGAAGGAATTGTTCTAAAAAGACAAAATGGTGGAGTGCGTGAAACATTTACTGTTAGAAGAATGTCTCATGGAGTTGGAGTAGAAAAAACTTGGGCGCTACATTCACCAAATGTAGACAGAATAGAAGTTATTCGTCGTGGTAAAGTAAGACGTGCTAAGCTTAATTACTTACGTGGACGTGTTGGTAAACGT
>MDJN01000046.1 GCA_001995005.1 Candidatus Parepulonipiscium sp. PG-Nun2H_MBin03
CCCCGCCACTGAATGTTAGTTGCCTTAATCTGAAAAGATTACTTGCTCTTTATCTCACCACCTAAGAGGCGGGAGTATTAGAGCAAGTTCTTTCAGATAAATATTATTTACTTCGGAGGCCCCATGAATAAACGAAAAATAGTGTATCTACAGCATAAAAAGCGGGAACAGCAAAATCATAAAAGAGATATGCAAATTAAGATTATTTCTATACTTGCATTAATAATTTTTATAGGTGTCATATTATTTTATAATAATGGGTACATGATAGAGATCGGCGGTAATAAGGTGGGTGTGATTTCAAATAAATCATTATTAGACGAAAGTATAGAACTAGCTATTTTACAACTAGAGCAAAAGTATCAAACTAAAGTTATTATGGTTAACCAAGATGATATAAAGCTTTTTCCTTATAAAATATTTAACAGCAATAAAATTACGTCACAATTTTTAGTAACTTATTTACGAGAAAAGATGGTATATTCTTTAGAATTTCAAGAACTTTATGTAGATGAAAAAAGTATTGGCATAATAGAATCGGACCAAATCTTAGACGATTTGCTACTTGAGCTTACCTATCTTAAATATAAAGATAAAACTGCTGATACAAAATTCACTTCTAATATTAGAACTTCTTCAAAATTTGCTTCTCCAGATGAGTTAATGACTCTTAACGAACTTGTACACTTGGCTACGCAAACTAGTCCTGCATATGCAGAATATAAAGTTCAACCTGGGGATACTCTCTCCGGCATTGCGTATAAACTAGGTATAACAATCAACAAACTTGCAAACAATAATCCTACATTAAATAACAATAATACCATAGTAGTCGGAGATGTATTACAAGTTCAACTAGACGTACCTTTTATTCAAATACAAAAAGCCGATGAAAATAGCCTAGAGGAGTTGGTAACATGGCAAAAATAGCAATAGTTGAGGATGAAAAAGCTATCTCAGACATAATTAAATATAACTTAGAAAAAGAAGGTTATGATGTTTATACTGCATTTGACGGCTTAAGCGGGTTAGAAATGATAGAAAATATTGACCCGGACATAGTGTTATTAGACATCATGATGCCTAAAATGGACGGGTTACAAGTATGCAAAAAAGTTAGGCAGACTAAAAATATGCCTATAATAATGCTTACTGCAAAATCTGAAGAGATAGACAAAGTTGTGGGACTAGAATTAGGCGCAGATGATTATATTACTAAGCCTTTTGGCATGCGAGAATTGATTGCTAGGGTAAAAGCAAATTTACGCCGAACATCAGAAGTTGTACAATCTGCAGAACAAAGCGACGAAAATACTTTAGTCGAAGGTGGTTTGATAATCAATCTGGAAAAATATGAAGTTAGAAAAAATAATCATGTCATAGAACTCACACTGCGTGAATTTGAATTGTTAAAGTTTTTGGCAAGTCGTAAGGGGAAAGTTTTTTCACGAGAAACTTTGTTAGAAAAAGTATGGGGTTTTGAGTATTTTGGCGATGTGAGAACAGTAGATGTTACTATAAGAAGACTAAGAGAAAAGATAGAAGATGAACCAGCAAAGGCAACTTATGTATTAACCAAACGTGGTGTCGGATACTATTTCAGAGGATAAGCATGAGTATTCAATGGAAAATTATCGGGATATATTTAAATGTAGTCCTAGTAATCATGATAGCTAGTGGCAGTGTAATTGTACTACGTATCGAAGAACAATACTATAATCGTCTAAGAGTGGAGATAGAATCTATGGCAGTTTCTATAAAAGATATTCTTTATTTAGACGGCGAATTTGATCTACAAAGTAGTCGAGATGATATGATACACATTCTTAAAAATCTAGTTAATATTAATGAAAATACGGATATTTATATATTAGATAATAATGGGTATGTTGAAATAGCTTTAGGCAAAGCCTTCACAATAGGAGATTATATACCCAGCAAACACCCTAACGGATTTTCTGGAGTTGTTAACGAAACTCTTATTTCGGCTCAGCCTTCCACTACAAAATGGGCATATTTATCATCAAATAGTACTAATTCTCAAAATACCATAGAACATACGCTTCCACTGAAAAATGGCTCCAATACACTAAAGGCCATTATATATATTATTTCAGATACACAAGAAATATATGATAATGTTGAAACTGTAATCAACACACTGGGCGTAGGCACTATAGTAGCATTAGCATTGGCTGCTGTATTTAGTGCGATATTTTCTCGTATGATAACTCAACCTATAAAAACCTTAACTAAAAGTGCACGATTACTCCAAGAAGATACATTTCAAAAAATTCCCAGTGCTTCTAATGATGAAATAGGACAATTAACCCAAAGCTTTAACCAAATGGCATTAGAATTACGAAAAACTTTAGTAGACATATCCAGTGAAAAAAATAAGTTAGAACGAATTTTAGAAAATCTTGCGGATGGCGTATTGGCATTTAACAGGCAAGGTGTCTTAATCCATGCTAATTCTGTAAGTTATGACATGCTAGATAAAACTAAGATGGACCATCGTTTTGACTATATATTTCCAAACTTTGGCGTAGACATCTCTTTTGATAGCATATTAGCAGATGAATCTGAAAATCAAAAAGCTATTCTATTACAACATGAAGATAAATTTATTAATCTACACTTTGCACCGTACGAAAGTAGCCAAGGTGAAAAAGAAGGGCTTACCGTTGTTATGCAAGATGTTACAACGCAACAAAAGCTTGACCAAATGCGCAAAGACTTTGTTGCTAATGTATCTCATGAGCTTAGAACTCCTCTTACAACAGTAAAATCTTACACTGAAACCTTAATTAATGGTGCAATAGATGAAAAAGATATGGCTCTTAATTTCTTAAATGTCATGGATAAAGAAACAGATAGAATGACAACTTTAGTACAGGATTTATTAGAACTATCCCGTATTGATAATAAGCAAATGCAGCTGAATATGCACGTCATAGACGTGGAAGAGTTACTAATCGAAACTATAAATGCTCAGACTTTACAAGCAGAGCAAAAAGGACATAAAATCCGCTT
>MDJN01000047.1 GCA_001995005.1 Candidatus Parepulonipiscium sp. PG-Nun2H_MBin03
AACCATGCTTTTTATAGAAGTAAATTTTAATAATTATAGTTCATATTTATCTAGCTAGATTTAATCGTCTACAGTCTGAGGCCATTGCATAGACAACAACCTTGCATCTATTATTTTGTCATTTTCTTTGCTATAGTATAGCTTATAAAGTTTAAACATAAAATTATTCCTAGTAATAAAACTGCTGCACCATATGCTTCTTCAAAAGACAATCCTTCTTTTGCCAACATATATAAATGCACTGCAAGTGTTCTGCCTGAACTCATTACATTATCTGGTATACCAAAAACTGTACCTGCTGTTAAAAATATTGCAGCTGTCTCACCTATTATACGTCCTGTACTTAAAATTACCCCCGTAAGTATTCCTGGAATTGCAGAAGGCAAAACAACTTTTACTATTGTACTAATTTTTGTCGCACCTAACGCTAAAGATGCTTCTCTATAACTTACAGGTACTGTTTTTAGAGCTTCTTCAGTAGTTTTTACTACAGTCGGTAGCACCATTAGAGCTACAGTTAACCCACCTGCTAATATGCACCAAGACATTTTTAAAGTTGTTACAAAAAACATCATTCCAAATAGTCCAAATAATATTGATGGTACTGCCGCAAGACACTCTGTGCCCCATCTTACTAGTTTAATAAATTTTCCATTTAAAGAATATTCATTAATATATATCGCAGCTCCTATTCCTATCGGAACCGATAAGCCAAGTCCAATCCCTACCATATATATGGTGGTCAAAATTGGCGGTATAAGTGCTGTAAAGTTTATATGCCCTAACCCTCTATATAAAATATATCCAATCAACCAGAATAAAAATCCTACTGTAATTGTTGTACACAATCCTAAAAATCCATAAATTAACTTCTCTTTATAATTAGTTTTAGGTGTTGTCAATTTTTGTTCAGGCTGTGAATACTTTAATATGCCAGAATTTTTTATTGCAGTTTCATTATCCATATTGCTTAATTCCTTTCCATTCTCTTAACAATTAATTGCATACCTATGTTTATCGCCATAATTATTATAAATAGTACTAATCCTGTTGCAAACAGTGCTTGTTGATGAGGACCTGCTGGTGCATAAGACATCTCCATCGCAATATTTGCTGTTACTGTTCTAACTGAAGATAATATCGAATTTGGCACTACTGGCGAATTTCCAGCAACTAACATAACTGCCATAGTTTCACCTAATGCACGCCCTATAGCTAACATTACTCCTGCAATAATTCCTGATTTTGCGGCTCTTAATTGTACTTTAAAAATATATTGTAATCGTGTTGCACCTAGTGCATATGCACCTTCTTTATACTCTTTTGGTATAGCTTTTAAACTTACTTCTGTCATTCTTATTATGGTTGGCAGTATCATAAAAGATAATATTATAATAACTGCTAATAGGCTTAGCCCGCCTGATGGTGCTCCTGTTAATTTAATTATAGGCACAATTACCATAAGTCCAAAAAAACCATATATAACAGACGGAATACCTGCTAGCAAATCAACTATTTTTGATATAACACTTGAAATAGCAGGCGGAAGTATTGAAGTTATTACAATTGCTGTACTAATTCCTACTACGACTCCTATCACTACAGCACCTAAAGTTGCAAAAAAACTTGCTACTAACATAGGATATATGCCAAAAATTTCGCCTGATGGTATCCAATTTTTACCTGTTAAAAAACTCCATAGACTAGTGTGACTAAAAAATGGCAAGGCATTAAATAATATAAATCCGCCTATAAATAATACAGCTACAATACTAATGGCGGCACACCCCCAGAATACACCTTTCATTATTTTTTCCATTACAGTTGTGATATTAATACTTTTATTTTCCATTTATGCCGCCTTGTTGCACCTATTAAAATCTAGATGCAACACCCTCCTTTCTAATTTTTAGTTTACCGGAATATAAGTTTCTGCTACAATCTCTTGACCATCACTTAATATATATTCAATAAAATCGTCTACTGCTGCTCCTTGGTCACCTGAAGTAACTAGAAGAAGTGGCCTTGATATTTTATAATCACCTGCTAATGTAGTTTCTACAGTAGGTTCAACGCCATTAATTTTTATTGCTGATATAGTATCGTCAATATATCCTAAAGATACAAATCCAATCCCATTCTCTTGTGCTGCAGTTGTAGCTTTAACGGCACCATTTCCTTCTTGAATAACTGCTGTTTGCACTACACTAGATACTGTTACCCCTTCTATATCCATTTCAAGCCCTATAATTTCTTCAAATGCTCCTCTAGTTCCTGAACCATCTTCACGACAAATCACAAGAATTGGTTGATTTTCTCCTCCAACTTCACTCCAGTTAGTAATTGTACCCTCATAAATATCTTTAACTTGTTCTATAGTTAAATCATCTACTGGATTTGATGGATGAACTACTATTGCTATTGAATCTTTTGCAATTACAATTTCTTCTAATCCTAGCTCTTTTTCTGATTCTTTAATTTCTCTTGATGCCATACCTATGTTTGCTGTTCCATTTGCAGCGGCTTGTATCCCTGCTGATGAACCTACTCCTTGTATTTCAATATCCACATTTGCTATTTGTTCATACGCTTCTTCTAATTTTTCCATCGGTGCCGCTACTGTCGTTGAACCTACAACTATAATTTTTTCGGTACCACTACTAGTTGTATTTGATACTGATGCTTGCTCCGTTGATGATGCCCCAGATGATGTTGACGAAGAACATCCTGTGGCCATGCTTCCTGTTACTAATATTACTCCTAATGCTAATAACAATCTCTTTTTCATTTTTATAATTCTCCTTCTAATATTCAACTTTTATTATTTTTTATACACTACTTCACTTAATACTTTTTTATTTTACTAATTATTTGTTTGGAGAATATTTGTTTCTTGTTAAATCTAAGTTAAATATTTATAAAAGGTATAAAAAAATGGAAGCCCATATTGAGCTTCCTCAGATCGTTCAAATTGAATATTATTAAAAAGTTAGTTGATAGACGTTGCTGTTCGGGAAATCCTATCTAAAGTTATTAACGATATCTCTTACAGTTAACATATTATCAACTGGAGTAAATTTTGGTACTTCGCATCCTGCACTTACCATTATTCTATGTTGTTTAGAAAATTCAAGACAACGCATTACTTCTTTTTGTACTAATTCTGTATTTCCTTGCAAAAGTACTGTAACAGGATCATAATTACCGCAAACTACCATATCTAAATGCTCACAAGCTTTTTGCATATCTACCATATAATCTATATCCACTATATCTGCACCAGTTTTTGAAACCAAATCGAGTACAGGATTTAAGTTTCCACAAATGTGTAGCTTAGTTTTTGCACCATAGTCTTTTATTGCCTTAATTATTTTTTGCTGGCATGGAAGAGCAAATTCTTCGTATAAATATGGTCCAATTAATGAAGCTGCCGCATCTCCTACCCCAATTATATTGGCTCCTGCATCTATTTGTGCTTTTGCAAATAATATCGCCTGTTCAACACAGATATCTAGCAACTCTTGCATAGCATCTGGTTCATCTATTAAATTCATCATGAAGCTACTCATATCCATTAAGTCGCATGCCTCGGCAACTGCTCCTTCCACCCAACCTATAATAGGTGCATCTAAGCCTACTCTTTCGCTAAGAAATCTTACTGCCATTAATCTATCATTCATAGCATAAGATTTTGATGGATCCCCTACTTTTAATTTTTTTATATCTGTAATTTGTTTTATTAATTTATCTTGGCTATGTGGCACGTTATCTGGCTCTATAATAACATTTGCTCCAAATCCTTCCGCTTCTCTCATCGGGTCAGATACAACACAAATAGTATCTAATCCAAATTTTTCGTAGCAATATAATACTCCTGCTGTTAACTTTTTATAATCTCGTACATATTCCCCATAAGGCACGCCTATTTGGTTAGCAGCAAATAACATTACAAGTGCTACATTTGCCACTCTGTCGTATTCATCACCATTAATTATTGCCATAACTCTTTCATATGAATTAATATAAAACACTCCTTCCAATCTATAAAAAAGATCATCTGTCATGGTAAATAACTCACATCAGACGATATAATTTTCTATTTTAAAATTTTCTATTTTAAAAGTGTATCATAAGAACCATTCACAAAATTTAATAAAATCAAATATAATTTTATATCCATTTTACAATCACTTTGCAATATTGTACTAGCCTCTTTTTTATCTACTAAGTAAGGGGTTATATCCTCATCAGGTTCCAAATTTTCAGTTGATATTTCACCTGTACAAACACAAAAGACTAGTGAAACAGATTCATCTGTCATACCTGGAGTTAAATATAATTTATTATAATTATATAAAATCTCAATTACTTCAAGTCCTGTTTCTTCTTTTATCTCTCTCTTAGCAGTTGTTTCTATAGTTTCACCCGCATCAATAAGACCTGCTGGAAGTTCATATATATATCCATTTACAGGCACTCTAAATTGTTTAATTACGACTAAAGATTTAGTTTCTTTATGGAAACTTACCATAACTACAGCATCTACAGCATCTGGTATATCTTTAAAAAATATATCATCTAAATCACTCTGACTTTTTCTCGTTGCTAATGTCCAGTGTTTTGTATCTCCATGTTTATTTTGATATTTAATATCATACATACTTAAAAATTTTGTTTGTACCAACGCCTTAATTTCTTTAACTTTCACAGTATTCTCCTCACACTCTAAGAAAGCACAGTTATTTTAACATTTCTTTTACTTGTTCAACAGTATAATTTGGAAATTTTGAGTGCAAAATAGTATGACAATTATGACAGATAGGGATTAAGTCTTTTTCTGGATTTACATCTAAATTATCCCATTCTTTAGTAGTAGATTTTAAGTTATGCACATCCATTAACTTCTCAAATTTATCTCCGTATGTGTACCCATAGTCTATTGAACATATTTCACAACTTGCTCCATAATACTCAAGGCAAGCTTTTTTCAGTTCATTCCACTTTTCTTTTTGTATAGTTTCGTCAGGCTTTTTAACAGTTTCAAACGGTTTTCTACACATTTTTTCTACCGCTGTTTTAGATGGTGTATTTACAAACGGGTCATGCAATAATTTTTCTATTTCATTTAGATCTTCTAAACTTGGTTCCTCATCTATTTCCAAGGTATCCTCATCTTCATTAAACAATTCATCTAAAAATGCATCTAATCTTTCCTCGTCATCAAGGTCATCATTTTCTTTCCAACTTTTTTTTGATTTCTCTTCTTCTTTAACTATTTCTTTTTTAACGTTTTCTTTTTTAACTATTTCTTTTTTAACGTTTTCTTTTTTAACGTTTTCTTCTTTGGTAGAGTTTTTAGATTGAACTAAGGTTAATGGATTGGATTTCTTATTGTCTTCAATATATATATTGTTATCCATATGCTCTATGACTCCTATTTCATGTTTATCATACGGTGCAACTTTTTCTTTTTTGAATAATGTCACACTAATGTGGTCTGTCTTTTCAGATTTACGTTTACTCATTTTATCAGAAAGTGAAATATGACTTGTAGTAAGTTCTTGATTAGTAATTAACATTTCCATTGCACTATATAAGTTAGAATTGATAGACCATTCAAACGATTGATTGCTAATAAAATATCCTGTAAAAATAATATTCCACCATAATTTATCACCAGTATTAGATATGGGTGTCTCTATTTTAGTATGGGACTTAATTCTTTTGCAAAGAGACATAACCACTTCTTTATAAGGGTATGTAGATGGATACCCATCTTCTTCGCTTAAATCTTGGCGGGTAATATTGATGCCGCCCGCTAGATACATTCTAGTTAGTAAATCTCGATTTTTTTCTGTAAAAACTTTATCATTCATAAATATTTGTGCCCAGTCATTCGATGTAATTTTAACTTCGTCGGTGTAATATACTTGATTGGTATTTGTAACTTGCATATTCTCACTCACCTTTTCACTTATTTCAACTTTTGAAGGTTGTTCAATATTTGAATGTATTTTAGTGTCTGAAGTTACTGTAGGTGCCTGTATTACATTTGGTGCATAATCATATTCCTTTAATCTCTTTTTAGCAAATTCCACAATATCTAGCGGAATAATATCTTTATACTTTGGGTCTGTTAAGAGAGCTTCAATTGATAGATCAAGTCGCTTATTTTCCCACAATATCCCAAAATCTGTTAAATAAGTTTCTGTAGTTATATATTTTAACCCTGCTTCATATCCGCCAAACTTATTAATCTGGTTTAGTAAGTTTGGAGATTTATACTTTATTTGCTGAGATATTTTTTTGTATAAATTAAGCATTTCTTGACTAAACATTTTTTTTAATTCAATTTTGATTACATCTTCCATATATCTCTCCTTTGGTAAATAATTAATGTTTATGGTTCAAGACGTATGACATTTAAAAAAATCTTTAGTATTAACACTATATTATAATATTATAATACTTTGTTGATATAAACATTCATTTTTTTGATATTTATTTTACTAATAAAGCTACCATGTTGGTATGGTAGCTTTATCTATTTTAAACTGATTCTTCGGTAGAGTCCTCATCTTCAAAATTTTTGATTTCTAAATACTCAACATCTTCGTCGGCATCATCATACATATCATCGTCATCTAAATCTTCGTCAAAGTATTCATAGTATTCTTCAATATCATCATCTTCTTTAGATTTAATGTATAGAATTAGGCCTAGTAAAGCTACTAATACCCCAACTCCTAACATGATCCAACCACACCTATGGCATTTCCTTTCTGCAGGAGTCACAACGCCTAGTCGGTCTTTTACTTCTTTGACTATTTTGTCCATGTCTTTTTTACTCATATTACACCGTCCTTTAATTGTTGATTTATGTCTATCTACTGTATAGTTTTTCATATTTCAAGCTAAAATATACTTAAAATATAATAATTAAATGATTTTCTAATTTATCTTATCATTTTTTCCATATTATGGCAAGCCATTTTAACTATCATATTATAGCAAATTAGATTGGTACATTTATCATATTTTTATTGTGCTTTCATAGTTGGGAATAAGAGTACATCTCTTATAGAAGCTGAATTTGTTAAAAACATAATCAATCTATCAATCCCTATGCCCAACCCGCCAGTTGGCGGTAATCCATATTCAAGTGAGGTTAAAAAGTCTTCGTCTATTTCATTCGCCTCATCATCTCCAGCCTGGCGTAGTTCTTCTTGATGCTTAAATCTTGCTCTTTGGTCTATAGGGTCGTTTAACTCAGAAAACGCATTTGCCACTTCTCTTCCTAAAATAAATAGCTCAAATCTTTCTGTGTATTCAGGCTCATCTTTAATCCTTTTTGATAGAGGCGAAATTTCTACCGGATGATGAATTACAAATGTTGGATTAGATAAGTTTTCTTCAACATATTTTTCAAAGAATAAATTTAATATATCACCTTTTTTATGATGCGTTTCTACTTCAATATTATGTTTCTTAGCTACCTTTTTTGCTTCTTGTGTATCTGTAATAGTATCAAAATCTACATTAGCATATTTTTTAACGGCATCTTTCATAGATATTTTCTCAAAAGGAGCTTCAAGGTCTATCTCTGTTTCGCCATATTTTAATATTCCTGTACCAATTACAGTTTTAGTCACATGTTTAATTAATTTTTCAGTAAGTTCCATTATTTCGTTGTATCCCACATATGCTTGATACAATTCTAGCATAGTAAATTCAGGATTATGTCTTATTGACATACCTTCATTTCTAAACACTCGACCTAATTCATATACTTTATCAAATCCACCTACTATAAGCCTTTTTAGTTTTAACTCTGGTGCTATCCTCAAATACATATCAATGTCTAACGTATTGTGGTGAGTAATAAACGGTCTAGCTGCTGCTCCTCCTGCTATTTGATGTAGTATAGGAGTTTCAACTTCCAAAAAGCCTAAATCATCTAAGAAACGTCTTATCTCACGGATTATAAGACTACGTTTAACAAATGTTTCTTTTACTTCAGGATTAACTATTAAATCCACATATCTTTGGCGGTACCTCATCTCAGTATCTTTTAGACCATGAAATTTTTCTGGTAATACTTTTAAACTTTTAGAGAGTAATTTAATTTCGTTAGCTCTTATAGATATTTCGCCTTTTTGGGTCTTAAATACAACACCATTTACTCCAATAATATCGCCTATATCATACTTTTTAAATAATTCATAGTCGTCTATCTCATCTTTTCTAACATATACTTGTATACGTCCTAATGAATCTTGCATATGAACAAAAGAAGCTTTCCCCATATCTCTTTTTGCCATAATCCTGCCAGCTATGCCAACTTGCATCCCTACCAATTGTTCAAACTCTGTAATTATTTGAGTACTAAAATGAGTCGCATTATATCTGGTTTCAGTAAAAGGGTCTTTTTTTGTATCTATTAAATTTTGTAATTTATCTAATCTTACTTTTTCTAATTCATTAATTGATAATTCTTCCACGTGTACTTCCCTTTCATAATTAAGTATAATCAGTTTTCTATTTTTAAAATTTTGTATTTATCTATGCCGCCATGGGTGTCTACTTCAACAATATCTCCTGCTCTACGTCCTATAATAGCCCGACCTACCGGAGATTCGTTAGATATTTTTCCGTTTAGCGGATCAGCTTCTGTTGAGCCAACAATTAAGTATACAACTTCTTCTTCAAATGTTTCGTCATATAAAGTTACTCTATGTCCTGGTTTTACCGTATCTGTCATCTCATCTTCTGTATCTATTACGGTAACGTTTTTTAACATTTTTTCTATTTCAACTATACGAGTTTCTATTTCTGCTTGTCTATCTTTTGCAGCGTCATATTCTGCATTTTCTGATAAGTCTCCTTGTGCTCTTGCCTCTTTTAATTCTTCTGCAACTTTGTTTCTCTCAACAGTTTTTAATGTCTCTAACTCGCTCTCTAATTTATGAATACCTTCTTTAGTTAATAGTACTTGTTTTTCAGCCATGTAAATCATTCCCTTCATATAATAATTTTATTCACTTTAATCATATAATTCTACGATTTTAACTTAATCTTATTTACTTGTCAACTGTTACCCTAAAATAATCTTCTGACACAATTGGGGTGGGTGCATATACGTTATGAATTTTTATATCAAATCTGCCTATAATTTTTCTAAGAGCAGCTTTTGTATATCCTTCTGCCATTAAATACGCTTCTACTTCTTCTACATTACTTTCGTACTTATTAAATAAGACATCAAAATCTCCCCACACTAAACATTTATTATTATTTTCTATATTCTCTATAGGCGATTTTATAAACACATAGACGCTATTAGGTTTGGCGTATTTTATACATCTATTTTTTCCAGTTAAGTCAAAAATAATGTCCATTTGACTTACATACGCTTGGTTTATAGGCATAATTTTTATTCTAATTTTATGCTCTAAATATATCTCTTTTAATACTTGCTCATACACACTTATAGAGGGTGTAAATATCGTAAGGTCCGTAACTTCAGAAGATAGAGGATATAATAAATCTAATGTAGTGTTAATATTTCCGTCTACTATGCCAACTTTGCTATATAATGCATTTTTGTAACCTAAATTATATTTATAAATATATTTTAACATTTGTGCTCCTAAGAGGGCTTTAACTTTTGTACCGTCATATACCTCGACAGATTCAAATGGAATATCAGATATATTCTTAGGTTTTGCTATATGCAATATATTTTGTTTTATTAAAGCTGTTTCTATCTTTCCCCAATCTCTATTTGTTATACACTTTATATCCTTTGAAATTTGCATCTTTTTTCCATTTTGTATTGACAAAACATCAAATTTTAGCTTTTTAGTATCGTTTTTGAATTCTAATTTTCCAAAATAACTCATAAAAAATTCCTCCTTTATAATACTAAAATATTCGTACAAGTTTCTTTATATGTCCTATGTTTTGTGATATAATACATTAAATAGACATAATAATATTTTTAAAGGAGTGTTACTTTATGATAAAAGAAGATTACAAGACATCTATTAAATCTTATAAAAAAGAAGCAAGACAAGGGTCTGCATTAGCTCAATTTAATTTAGGTATTTGTTACTCAAGTGGTTTAGGAGTGAAGCAAGATCAACAAAAAGCCATATATTACTGGGAAATAGCAGCAAATAATGAGTTACCTCAAGCAGCTTATAACTTAGGGCAATGTTTTGAACATGGTGTTGGGGTTGATAAAGATTATGCTAAAATGTTTGAGTGGTATAAAAAATCTGCAGATAATCGCTACATAGAAGCTCAATTTAAACTTGGTCTTTGTTACCAAACAGGCAAAGGTACAGATATAGATTATACAAACGCCATAAAATATTATAAACTAGCTGCAGACGGAAAACATCCTATGGCTATTACTAATCTAGGGGTTTGTTTTTATTATGGATTTGGAGTAAACATTAACTATAACCGTGCTGTATCTCTTTACGAAAAAGTTATATCTCATAATCTAAGAGAAACTCAATATTATCTAGGAGTATGTTATGACGAAGGAAATGGAGTAACTCAAAATTTTGACACAGCTTCAAAGTTATACGAAAAAGCTTCACTACTTGGATACACCCCTGCTTCTTTTGCTCTAGGAAGATTATATGAAAATGGTTACGGTGTACAAAAAGATATCCAAAAAGCTATTCAATACTATAAAAATTCGGTAAAACATGAAAACGTAGAAGCTCTTTATAAGCTAGGCACATTTTACCTAGAAGGGATTGGAGTTATACAAGATTTAGAACTTAGTATACGCTATTTAACTCGTGCAGCAGAACTTAATTTTGCTCCTAGCATATATAAATTAGGCTATTGCTATGATAAAGGGATTGGGGTTACGCTTGATATTGATTTAGCTATGAAATACTACCATAAAGCAGCAGACTTAAATGACCAATCCGCCTTATATCACCTAGGAGAGATATACATGGAAGCTTCCGATACGGATAAAGCAATTTTATATTTTAAAAGGAGTGCAAGCCTAGGCCATGTTAAATCTTGGTATAAATTAGGCCTTTGCTATCAATCAGGACTAGGGATAAAACTTGATCCAAAAGAAGCCTTTGAATGCTTTTTGCATGTAAGAAACGATTATCTCGATGCTAAGTATCAAATCGCTAAATGCTACTATAACGGCTTAGGTGTTACGCAAAATCATGAGCTTGCGTTTAAATACTTTCAACAAGCTGCCAAAAAAAATCATGTTAAATCTCAGTATTATACCGCAAAAATGTATGAAAATGGACAGGCTACCCCGTGTGATTATGGATTAGCAATTAAATGGTATATTTTAGCGAGCAATAACCAACATGCTGAATCACAATTTAAACTAGGGATGTTTTGCAAAAATGGCGAGATAATAGAAGCTGATTACGAAAAAGCATTTAAATACTTTTTAGCTGCCTCCATTCAAGGGCACGCAGAGGCACAGTATCATCTAGGCCTTTGCTACGAAGAAGGGATTGGTAATATTAAAAGCTATACAGAAGCCGCAAAATGCTATCTACAAGCAGCAAGACAAGGGCATGTGCTGGCTCAATGCGACATTGGCCTATGCTATGACTATGGCAAAGGAATACCCCAAGATTACGAAAAAGCGGTGTATTGGTACGAAAAAGCTGCTACTAATGGAAATGTAGCAGCTCAATATAATTTAGCTTGGGCTTATAAAAATGGCCGTGGCGTTGAACAAAATACCGAACTTGCAGATAAATGGTTTAGATTAGCAGAAGGGTATGGCTACTCTTCTAAAGATTGTGTATCAATTAACACACATAAACTAAATTCATCCACCAAATAACTATCAATAATTTCACTCTTTAAATCCGACGGTTGATTTGTGTCCAAAAACAGCTTCCATCCATATTTCGCCTTAGGCAAATTAAATACCAGTGGTTCACTATAATTATTAACAACAAAATAAATTTGATGATCCTCTTCTTGTAAAGTCCATGCTAAACTTCTTGAAAAATAACTCCAGTCTGGCGAATATAGTTTTGTTCCATGCCAGACTATATTTTTATCAGTTGGGTCTTTGAACCAATTTAATTTATTTCGTAACTTAATTGCTCTTTTAACAAATAAAGCAATATCTTTAAATTTCTCCATTCTATCCCAGTTTAACCATACTAGTTCATTATTTTGGCAAAAGGCATTATTATTGCCTTGTTGAGTTCTAGCTCCCTCATCCCCCATCAATATCATAGGGACACCTTTGCTAAAAAGTAATAATCCTAGGAATGTTTTAACTCGTTTAACTCTTAATGAATTAACGTACTCATCATCTGTTTCACCTTCAATTCCACTGTTATCACTAATATTATTACTGCTGCCATCCCTGTTATCTTCGCCATTTAGCAAATTATGTTTTTCATTATAACTTACTAAATCCCATAAAGTAAATCCATCATGAGCGGTTACATAGTGAATTGGCAAGCATTTTGAGTTATAATTATGCGATTTTAAGTCATTTCCTGCAATACAAGTAGCTAAATGATTAATTTGCCCCTTATCGCCTCTTCCAAACGAACGAACACAATCTCTAAATATATCACTCCATTCATGAAATGGGGATGGCATTTTTCCAACATCATATTGTCCTTTAGCATCCCAACTTTCACTTATTAGTTTAACATTGCTTAATATAGGGTCTTGCGAGATTTCATTTATGAGCGAATATTCTATCCAAGTACCTTCGTTACCTTGTGCTAAAATTGAAGCTAAATCAAATCTAAATCCATCTACACCCATCTCCATTACCCAATATCTAAGACTTGCAATAACTAGCTCTTGAACTATAGGATGAGATGTGTTTAACGTATTTCCAGTACCAGAACAGTTTGCAAAATATTGATTTTTGTGTCTATAATATGCAAATTTGTTTAGTATCTTAAAATTAAATATTGTATTTTTATCTCCTCCTTCTCCGGTATGGTTATATACAACATCTAATATAACCTCAAGACCTCTATCATGAACTGAACGTACAAACTTTTTAAATTCCTCACGTACATCTTGATTTTTGCTCATATAAACCGGGTCTAATGCAAAGAAACTAATAGGATTATATCCCCATTCGTCTGTTAACACTTGATTAGTTTCTGGATGTTTATTAGCAAGAGTATTTCTATTCCATAAATATATAGGCATAAGTTCAATTGTGGTTATTCCTAATTCTTTTAAATAATCTAATTTTTCTGTCACTCCTTCAAATGTAGCAGGCGAGTTTACTCCAGCAGATTTATCATGCGTAAAATGTCCTACATGCATTTCATATATTATAGTTTCTTCCCATGGAATATTTATACTTCTAGTATCATTTCCTGTTAGATCTACTATTTTGTTAAAGTATTTCCCCTGCTCCTGTATTACATCTAATGCATATGGATCTATTAGAAAATATTCTTTTCCATCAGATGACACACTCCATGTGTATAACATACCTTGTGATATCTGCGAAATTTTAGTATAAAAAAAGTCTCCTAGCGAATTTTCGTTGCGTTTAAGAACTTGTGTAAGTATAGGCTCTGATGTAGCATCTGTATAAATACTAAGCTTTATTTCATCTAGCTTACTAAGGTATATACCAAATGTCACATTATTGCCTATCTCATATACACTTCCCAATTTAGGTATAGCATTTTTTATTATATCCATAAACTTTCTCCCTTTTCTGTATTTATAGTATTTTTAATAAAATTTACTACTAAAATTAACTTACCTTAATTTATTTATTTCCAATTATATTTATGCCACAATTATTATTATGGGTCAAGGACATAATTAGTAATATTCCATCATTTTTCTTGTATAAAATTATTTGTTTATAAGAACTAAATATATACTGATGTATTATTTTTAATGATACACTTGCAAAACAAGGATTGTTATGTTAAAATCTGTAAAAATAAGGAGGTTTTATTGTATGAATGTTTTTGATACTTTACTCGAAAGAGGTTTTATTAAACAAACAACTCATGAAGATGAGTTACGTGAATTATTAGATAACGAAAAAGTTACATTTTATATAGGATTTGATCCAACAGCAGATAGCTTACATGTAGGTCATTTTGTAACTATTATGGCAATGCGACATATGCAACTAGCTGGTCATAGACCAATCGCACTGATGGGTGGCGGCACCGGTATGATAGGGGATCCTAGCGGTAAAACAGATATGCGTAAAATGATGAGTATAGAAACTATTAACCATAATGTAAACTGCTTTAAAGAACAAATGTCACGCTTTATTGACTTTGATGATGATAAAGCTATTATTGCAAATAACGCAGACTGGTTATTAAACTTAAATTATATTGAATTATTACGTGAGGTTGGCGTGCATTTTTCTGTAAATCGTATGCTATCTTTTGAGTGCTTTAAACAACGCTTAGAAAAAGGTCTGTCATTTTTTGAATTTAATTATATGATAATGCAATCATATGACTTTTTAGAATTATACAGAAAATATAATTGTAAATTACAACTAGGTGGAAATGACCAATGGTCAAATATTTTAGGTGGGGTAGAACTTGTAAGAAGGTTGCATGGAGACAGTGCATTTGGTCTTACGTTTACACTCTTAACTAATAGCGAAGGGCAAAAAATGGGCAAAACTGTTAATGGTGCCGTGTGGCTTGATAGAAACAAAACATCACCATATGAATTTTACCAATACTGGCGAAATGTAAATGATAGTGATGTATTTATGTGCCTTTCTCTATTAACATTTTTACCAATGGATGAGGTGAAACGCTTATCTAGCCTAGAAGGCTCAGAGATAAATAAAGCTAAAGAAGTTTTGGCTTTTGAAGTAACTAAAATCGTGCATAGTGAAGATGATGCCATAAAAGCACAAGAAGCTTCTCGTTCTGCTTTTTCAGGCGGTGGTGCTACAGGTTCCCTGCCTACAACTGATATTACAGAAGATACACTGAGCGATGGTATTGATATAATAACTTTACTTGCTACTACAACAAAACTTGCACCTTCAAAAGCAGAAGCACGTAGATTAGTTACACAAAATGGAATTAAAATAGATGGAGTTACTATATCAGATGTTAAACATACCATTACTAAAGAGCAGTTTACTGAAAATAAATTAATGTTACAAAAAGGCAAAAAAGTCTTTCACCAAATAAATTTGAAATAGGGGAAAATCTCCCCTATTAATTTTGTTTTAACCATATTAAATACGCATTTATAAATTTATCTATATCTCCATCCATGACGCTATTTGTGTTTCCGGTCTCTTCGTGGGTTCTATGGTCTTTTACCATATTATATGGATGA
>MDJN01000048.1 GCA_001995005.1 Candidatus Parepulonipiscium sp. PG-Nun2H_MBin03
ACTAATGCTGTTAGAGCAGGTATAGTAGCTGCATTAAACTGTTGTGGAGTAGCGTTAAACTCTATAGGAGTACAAGGTTCAAATGCAATTTCAATCTTTGGATTAAACATGATTTCGACTGGTGTGACATATACAAAAGCTTGTGAGTTTGGGATGGATGTATTATATACTGATTTTAGCGACTTGCAAAGAGAAGCGTTTATGTTAGAAAATGAAGAAGCACACATTAGAATTGTGTATGAAAAGTCAACTAGAAGAATTGTTGGTGCACAATTAGTATCAAGATATGACGTATCTATGTTAATTAATATGTTCTCTTTAGCGATACAAAAAGAAGTAACAATTGATGAATTAAAGTTACTAGATATTTTCTTCTTACCTCATTTCGATAGAGCTTATAACTATGTAACTATGGCTGCTTTAAGTGCAGAATAATAGATTTTTTAAAACACCATGAAGATGGTGTTTTTTTTTCATGATATAGTTAATTGTTCATAACTTAATACGTCCGTTCATATAATTAAAAGAATATAAGAGTGTGGAGGTATTATGTATGAAACATAAGCACGCATGGTTAATCTTTATAGTTAGTTTATTATTTAATATAAGTATTTTTGGTGCTGAATTTAAAGGAATTGACGTTAGCGAATGGCAAGGGGAGATTGACTTTACAAAGGTAAAAGATGCAGGCATTGAAGTGATATATATGAAAGTTGCACAAGGAAGCGATTACGAAGATTCTTACTGGCAGACAAATTATGAGGGTGCTAAAAATGAGGGCATTAAAGTAGGGTTTTACCATTATATTACTGCTACTAGTGATGATGAGGCTATTATTCAGGCTACGTATTTTTATAATTTAATTAAGGATAAAGACATGGATTGTTATCCGGCAATGGATTATGAAAGTTTTAGTAACTTATCAACTAGTAAAATAAATAGTATTGCTAGTACTTATCTTAGTGAATTAGAATCGTTAAGCGGTGTTACACCAGCAGTTTATACAGATGAGTCTAACGCAAAAAATCTATGGGATAGTACACTTGCTAAGTATCCTTTATGGGTAGCGGAATATGGTGTAAGCGAACCTAATAGTATAGGCAATTGGAGTGAATGGGTGGGGTTTCAATATAGCGATAGTGGAACAGTGTCTGGTATTGATGGAGATGTAGACTTAGATTATTTTAAAGAAGGTATATTTATTACAAGTAGCACAGATAATACTACAACAGATAATACTACAACAGATAATACTACAACAGATAACACTACAACAGATAACACTACAACAGATAACACTACAACAGATAACACTACACCAACTACATACGTAGTACAATCAGGAGATAATCTTTGGAGTATTGCAAAGAAATATGGAACTACAGTAGCGGAGTTAGTTTCACTAAATAATATATCAAATCCTGATTTAATTTACCCTGGAGATATTTTAAAATTATCTAACTAAAAAATAAGCTTTCTATATTGAATATAGAAGGCTTATTTAATATTATTTAAAACGAGAAATTATATCTTTTAACGTTGATACCTGTGAATTGAAACTAGAATTAATACTATCGTTATTAGAAGATAGGCTAACAGTTTTTTCTAGACTACTTGCAATGTCCTGAAATGTTTGTACTAATTCTTTTAAAGTACTATCAATAGCTGTAGCACCTGATATAAAGTTTCCAAAAACTGTCCCAGAGTGATCTATTTTAGTAGAAATATCTTCAAATACAGTTGATGTACTGTTGATAGTCTTTTGACCATGTTCTATACTACTTAAATTTTTTCCAATAATATCTTCTATATCTTTAACAGTTAAAGAACTTTTAGTAGCTAAATCACGAATTTCACCAGCTACAACAGCAAAGCCTTTTCCGGATTCTCCTGCTCGTGCTGCTTCTATAGCTGCATTTAATGCGAGTAAATTAGTTTGGCTTGCAATATTTTCAATATCTTTTATAATGCCTAAAATATCTTTGCTATAAGCATCTATATCGTTCATAGCACCAACCATTGTTCTAATAACAATTCTACCATTATCCGCACTAGACTTTATATCATCAACGGTTTGTAGAGCACTATTAAGACTTACTTGATTATTGCCTATAATATTTTGAAGGTTATCAGATTTTGCATCTAAGTCACTTATATTATTTTGTTGGTCTTGACTATAGAATGATATATTTTTTAATATATCAACAACTTGTACAGAATTGTTACCTAGACTAGTAATTATCTGTGAAAGCTCTTCTATAATTGTTTTCCACTCAGATTTTATTTTATAAAAAGATGTAATTATAGGTTCAAAGTCATTAACATATGCTTCTTCTATTGTACTTTTAACATTAAGGTTGCCACGACTTAATTCTAAGAGCATATATTTAATATCTTCAATTACTAATACAGAATCATCTGCAATACGCTGTGTATCCTCCACCATTACTTGCAAGTCTTTATCTATATTTTTTGGTATTTGTATAGCAAAATTTCCTTCGGCTATTTCATGTAGTGCATGTTTTAATATATTAGTATCTTTTACAACTCCAGTAATTAACCCAACGTGTAAGACTATAATAAGTGCTAGTCCAATAATACCTATTATGCCTATAGATATATTTATTGGACTAGCGGATAAAAATACCGAAAATAATAAAATTACAGTTAAAATTTCTGCTAATCCCAGTACCAAATTAATTTTACTTTTTAGTGTGAGATTTGACAATATTCCTCTCATAAATTCCTCCATTTATAAAATATATTATACCATTTCTAGATGAGTGATAGCCGTGGTACCTTTGCGGGTACAGGGGGAGATGCTCCCCTGTTAGACGTTGCACGCTTAGGCTGGGTGCTTTGATATGATTATAAATGTATAACATAATTATGAGTTTAGGATAGAACTAATTAAATTATAAATATTTAGCTAAAATATCAATAGCATTTCGTCTAATTATGGTTTCGCCGTGTTCTTTTAAAAAGTATTCATTTAAGTTACTGGTATATGCACGTTTTCCGAATTCATTTAATACACTAGTAAGGATGCTTATATCAGTATTAGTGTTGGCATTTGTATACATTAATAAGAAGTATTTGTCCGTATATTTATAAATACAACTTTCACCAAAATACAAATGTTGAATTTGAGAAGAAGCAGAGCTTATGTCATCTAAAGTATCAAAGCGGTACATCAACGAGCTAACACTCTCTGGTATAAGAGGTTCAAATTCATTAGAATCTTCTTGGTCCTTAAATGTGCGGTGGGTCGGACGCTCGCCTGTAAGTCCTAAACGTTCCTCAATTTGTTCAGGATCGTCTACTTTTGTTACAACAATCATGATACTATCCATTGTAATAGGAACAGCTTCTATCATAAGAGGTACATTTGTTGCTTCAAAGCCCAAATCTTCATACGCTTTAGTCATCATATCTTGAAATAAAGCTTGTGCCTTTTTTGAGCCGTAAGCTAATTCTGTAAGTTTGATGTTTCGGTTTAGTAAATCCTCTTTATTGAGGGTAATTCTAATTTGAGTTTCACTAACTTTTTCCATTTTCATTACAATCCCATTCCTTTCTAAAAATAGTATATATAAATAGTATAAATTAATATAGCAGAAAAGTAAAGAGGTTATAAATAGTATATGATATTTATAGGATATTTATTTTACATAATATATCCCAAGTTTGTAAATATTTTATGAATATATGAGTTTACATAAGCTTTTGGAAAAAACTACTGTATAAGCCTTTTTTTAGGATTAATGCTTTGGTAAAATTAGTAAGGTAAAAAACAGTTCATTATATTAATATTTGTTATAAATCCAGTGGATTATCAACTAAGTTAACTTAACAAGACTGTATTTAAGAAAAGGAAATTATTTATGATAAAGGTAGATATACTTTGTGTAGGAAAATTAAAAGAAAAATATTTGCAAGAGGCAGTTACAGAATATAGCAAAAGATTAAAGGGATATTGTAAATTTAGCATAATAGAAGTAGCAGATGAAAAGATAAATAATAATAATTTAGAAGTAAAACAAAAAGAAGGGGTAAGAATTTTAAATAAAATTGCCGATAGAGCATATGTAATTGTCTTAATATTAGAAGGTGAAATGTTCACATCAAACGAGTTTAGTGCATATATAGAGAAAGTAGCAATTAGAGGATTTAGTCACATAGTTTTTGTGATAGGAGGTTCAGTAGGTCTTAGTGATGAAGTAGTAAATAGAGCAGATATGGCAATAAGTTTTTCAAAAATGACATTTCCTCATCAGCTTTTTCGTATTATGTTGATAGAACAAGTTTACAGAGCTTTTAAAATTAACAATAACGAAACATATCATAAGTAGAAGGAGAGTTTGTAATGGTAGTGGATATGACAAAAGGAAATCCATTAAGGCTTATATTAATGTTTTCATTTCCTTTAATAATAGGAAATATTTTTCAACAATTATATGCAGTAGTGGATACAATTATAGTAGGTAGATACGTAGGACCAAATGCGCTTGCTGGTGTGGGAACCACAGGGGCTATTTTTTCGCTAACTAATAGTATGGTGATTGGTATGGCAAGTGGATTTTCTATAATGGTAGCACAAAAATATGGTGCAAAAGATAATAATGGAGTTAAACTGGCAGTAGGTAGTAATATAATTCTTACATTAATGACGACTATAATAATAACGATACTTATGTTAATTTTGATTCATCCGTTACTTAGATTTATGAATACCCCAGAAGAAATATATTATTATGCACAATCATATATAACTATAATTGTAGCAGGCATATTTACTCAAGCATTTTATAATACGGCAGCAGGCATACTAAGAGCGATAGGTGACAGCAGAACTCCTATCTATTTTTTAGTTTTGGCATGTATTTTGAATATAATTTTAGATTTAGTTTTCATAATCAAATTTGATATGGGAGTAGCAGGTGCTGGATATGCTACAAATGTTTCACAAGGGATAGCGGCACTTTTATGCATCATTTATAGTTATAAAAAGTTTGATGTATTAAAATTGACTGCAAAAGACTTTAAAGTACCTAAATTTTATTATGAGGCACATCTTAAGATGGGTATACCAATGTCAATACAATTTTCAATTTTATCCTTTGGGATAATTTCTGTACAAGGCGTAATAAACTCTTTTGGGGCAAGTGCAATAGCTGCATATACTGCTGCTAATAAAGTTATACTAATAATGATGCAACCAATTGTAACATATGGAGTTGCAGTGGCAACATATGTTGGGCAAAACAAAGGTGCACTAAATTTTATTCGGATTAAAGAAGGAGTACGAACTGCAGCTATTATTAATATCTTTACAGGTATTATCATTGGTATTATAATGATAGTATTTGGGAAAGAGATATCATCTTTATTTTTGGATAACCCAAGTGTACAGATGTTAGAAATGACAGGGATGGCTCTAAATTATGCAGCATATTTTTATATACCACTAGGATTTATCTTCGTATATAGAAATGCTCTGCAGAGTATGAATAGACCAGTTATGCCAATGCTCTCAGGTGCGATTGAGCTTACGACACGAGTTGCAATTGCATATACTCTTCCTAAATATATAGGATTTGCAGGAGTTTGTCTTGCAGACCCACTTACATGGCTTATAACAGCTATACCGTTAATGTGGGTATATTTTATAGAGATAAAAAAATCTTTAAGATTACAAGGAGCAGAGAATGAAAATTAAAAAGATTTTAGTAGGTCCAGTTCAGGAATTATGCTATTTTATAGTAGATGAAGATACGAAAGATGCGGTAATGATTGATCCAGGAGACGAGGCAGAGCGTTTAATTTCTTATATACAAAAAGAAGAGATTAACCTAAGAGCTATTCTTATAACTCACGCTCACTTTGACCACATAGGAGCAGTGGAGGCGATTAAAGAGCAAACAGGTGCTGAAATAATTGCACATAGAAATGGTAAGAAAACTTTATTAGACCCAAACTTTAATCTGTCATGTATGACTCAAACTCCAATTAGTTTTGAGGCAGATAGATATGTGGATGATAAAGAGATGATAAATTTGGAAAGTATGGGTTTAACCTTTGAAGTGATTTTTGTACCAGGGCATACTATGGATGGGGTAGCTTATTATAGTAAGCAGTTAAGTGCAGTATTTGTAGGAGATATTATATTTAAAAATGGAGTAGGCAGAAGTGATCTACCTGGCGGAAATGCTCAGCAGCTAATTGCAGGAATACAGGATAAGATATGTACGCTACCAACTGAAACTACAATTTATCCAGGGCATGGGTTTACTACCAATGTGGCAGATGAAATACAAAACAATCCATACATCAAGATAGGATAATAAATATGCCATGGGGAATATTAACAGGAGTTAGGCCAACTAAGATAGTTAGACGCTATCTTGAAGACGGTCTAACTACAGAACAAATAAAACAATTACTACACCAGAAATATCACATATCACCCGAAAAGATAGAGCTTATACTAGAGGTTGCATTAAAAGAACAACAAGTATTAAAAACTAATACTAATAATGAGCTAAGCATTTATATTGGAATTCCATTTTGTCCGTCTAAATGCATATACTGCTCATTTACATCTTTTTCAGTACAACAAAAGGCCCCAAAGATAGACGCATATTTAAGAGCTCTTGCCGTTGAAATTAAAAGTATGCAAAAAAGTATAAATAAATATAAAATTAGAACCATATATATAGGAGGAGGAACTCCAACAAGTTTAAATGATGCTCAACTAGAATTTTTATTGGATTCAATAAATACTACATTTGATGTTTCAAAAATTGACGAGTACACAGTTGAGGCGGGGCGCCCCGAAACTATAACGCTAAATAAATTAAAAATCATGAAAAAATATAACGTCAGTCGCATATCAATAAATCCGCAATCTATGGTTCAATCAACTTTAGACTTAATAGGTAGAACGCATAGCGTAGATGATGTGTATACAGCTTTTTTAAATGCACAGGCAGTGGGATTTGATAATATAAATATGGATATTATAGTAGGTTTACCAGAAGAGAATATACAACATATTCAATATACCTTAGACTGTATGGATAAGTTATCTCCAACAAATATAACTGTGCATACATTAGCAATAAAAACTGCATCTACATTAAAATATGATCAAGAAAAATATAATTTAGCACAAAGTAACATAATAAAGGATATGCTAGAATATACACAAGATTATATGAAATGCCATGAGTTTAAACCGTATTATTTATATAGACAAAAAAACATATTAGGTAACTTTGAAAATGTAGGATATACAAAAGAGGGATATAGCTGTATTTATAATATCCAGATAATAGAAGAAGTCCAAACTATATTAGCAATGGGTGCAGGAGGTGCGAGCAAATTTATTAGTAACAATATATTACAAAGATTTATTAATGTAAAAGGAGTAGAAGAATATATTGCAAGAATAGATGAGATGATAGAAAAGAAAAAATTATTATTGGAGTGAAAATAAATGACAGATAAAATAGCAATTATATTAAATGGTTTTACAGGCTTTTTTGGCAAACATGAGATAAAAAATACACGCAACCAAAATATAACGTATGTATTAGAAAAAAATGATATTGCTAATATACTAGTAACTTTAGACAATGAGTTTACATGTATTCAAGAAGTATACATTATTAGCAGTGCACATTATCCTAAATATATGTTTAAGAAAGAGTTAAATAAATTAAATCTACATCGCTTAAATGTAAATTATTTTACGCCAAATAAAAGAGCAGAACAGTCTGCAGGAGAAATTATAAAATTTATTAGTGAGTTGCCTGTAAGTAAAGTAATATCTATAGGTATTAACAATGATATTACCAAACATCTTAATGCCACAACATATACTTTTGTTGATGAAAAACAGATAAATGATAATATAGATTCAGATTATATATTAACGCTCAAAGTAGATAATATAGTACACCAAGTGAAGAAAAATAATTCTATACTTATATCTATTCCGACGATTAACCCTATACAAAAACTAAATAAAGTTAGAATTAGAGAGGAATTTTTACCCAATAGATATGTAAAAGCAAATCCCATGATTGAAACTAGCCTAACTAAACAAGAACTACGGGAAAAGTTAGGTTTAGCCAATGATACATTTATTATTGTAATAGCCAGTAATAGATTAGATATGTACATGACAGATGAATTTGTAAAAATGTGTATTAGCTTAACTGATAAACACAAAAATACTTATTTTGTTATTATAACTGATTTAGATAAACTACCTGAAAAAGTTATCCACAATAAGTTTAAAGTAATATTAGGATTGTCTAAGGCAAATGATATAATTGCGTGTAGTGATATATTTTTAAATCCTATTACAAAGTGGAATACTACTCTGGCAAAGATAGCAATTTTAGCAAATGTACCTGTGATAAGCCTTAGTAATTTTGGAGGATATTTTACACAACTAGGTACTATGTTACCAAATGAGTTACTATGTGCTTCTATAGATGAGATGCATAACTTATTAGATAAAATAATTATAGAACCGGAATATTATTTAGTCTATAAACAAATTACTAAATATCTAATAAATTCAATTTATGCTAATAAATGGACTAGATTACTAGATACTATATTAGAAACAGTGCATATAAATTACGATAAAAATATTAAACAACAGATATATAATGAATTTATAAATGAGCCAACATATTTAAGTTTAAACGAAATAATTGAATTTTACCCTGAGCAAATAGAAGAGAATATATTTATAGAAGAGATAGATAAATACTTATGTAATGACCCATATTTAAAAGTAGTAGTCTTATCTTGCAAATTTATACTAAGTAAAAAGCAGGCTTATTTAGAAAAGATAAATAATATTATACAACAGTCAGTCTTTAATATTATGCAAACTTATTATATATATTATCAAATAGAATTGAGTGCATTTAATAGTACAATAACTCTAGATTATAAGCAACGCTATAAAACTTATCAATTATTATTTGATAGGTTTTTTAAAACAATTGATAAAAATAAATATACACCTATTACTGAGCAAACGAATATTGTAGTTGTAACTTGTATTCATCTATTAAATGATGTGACGCATGCTCCTACAAAGACAACATTGGATTATTGTCATTCAATACAGAAATATTGTGGAAAAAAAGTGATATTAGTAGTAACGGGAGAACCTTCAAATGTAGGAATGGGAAATTTTTATGCGGATACTACAATAGAGCATATTCAGGTACAGGAAAAACTAAGTATAATAAATATAGAAGACCAACAAATATTAAGGTATCATCCGATTATGAGCGA
>MDJN01000049.1 GCA_001995005.1 Candidatus Parepulonipiscium sp. PG-Nun2H_MBin03
CCGAGACTCGGATATTTCTAGCACCAAACTTATCTCTTTTAATGTAAGTTCTTCATAATAATACAGTTTTATAAGCAGCTGTTCTCTTTCTGTAAGCTCCAATATCTCTTGTTCTAACAGTCTTAAAGATTCATTTCTTTCTAGTTGTTGTGCCGGCGTTGGGGTGTTTTTATCCTCTACAACAATCTCATACATTTCTGTTTCATCTATAGAAACAACAGTATTTATAGCGGTTTCTTGCATAATTTTAAAGTATTCATTTTCATCTATTTTTAGCTCTTCCATAACTTCTTGTTGGGTTGGGTAATGGCCGTTTTTAGCCTCTAATCTTTCTAGTGCTTTATTAACTTCCTTTTGCTTTTGCCTTATAGTCCTAGGGACCCAGTCTATTTTTCTAATCTCATCAAGAATTGCTCCTCGTATCCTAAGACTAGCGTATGTTTCAAATTTCACCTGCTTATTAAAATCATATTTATCAATAGCATCTATTAAGCCAATTACTCCATATCCCATTAAGTCATCCAACTCTAGATAACTGTTTAAATAAATACCTAGCCTTCCTGCTACTATTCTTACCAGGGGTGCATAATGCTCTATTAATTTTTCCTTTAACTCCCGAGTTTTATTTTTCTTATATAAGTTCCACGTTTTGTCTATGTTTATAACACTACTCATTACACACCACCTTTAAAGTTTATATCGTTTTTTCACCTTTACCAATAGTCCTAACTAATAAAGAACCCGTTTCTAAATCTAAAATAATGGTTCTACCATAATTTCCCCCAACATCACTTGCACGGATACTTAAGTCTAACTCTCTTAAAATTTGTTTTACCGCAATAATGTTTTTATCACCCACCCTTAAAGTATCGTCTTTTGTAGCAAGCTTAAACATCTGGGCACCGCCTACTATTTTAGCTATTAAATTAGTTTTTTTACATCCTTTTTTCAACACGTCTTCTAGCAATTTTTTAACACCTGTATCTGCAAATTTAGCAACATTGTTAGAATTTTTTATCTCAATGCTACTAGGTAACATTATATGCACCATACCCCCTATTTTGGTTACAGGATCATATAAGGTGACCCCAACACAAGAGCCTAGCCCTATGGTTGCAATTTTTTGAGGTGCCACTCCTACTTTTAAATCAGCTATCCCCACTTTAATCGTCTCAGACATAATATTTACTCACTGAATTTACTATCCTTTGCTCCGTTTCTTTGTCTAACATAAATAGATAATTACCTTTTATGGAATTTGTACTATCTTCAAAGTAAGTATCTATAAAAATGGAGTCAAGATTTTCGTCACAAAACTCAATAAGTGGAATAGATAAAATTGCATGTGCCATGTCAATAATTACTTGAGGAGTAGATTGATTAATAGCTAATTCTACAAATGTGCCCACCGCATTTAGATAATTACCTGCTAATATATTCCCTACCTCACTAAGTACAGAAAATTCCATTTCATCAAGATCATGCATACTGTTTACATAATTTCCTAAGACTTTATAAACCAATTCTTTTGTACAATCTTCTTCTAAAACTAACATAAGAACTGCTCTCATATCTCCTACTATTTCAATTACATTAGCCACAACAAATACAGCTTCATTTTCATATAATTTTTCGATATCGCTTATATCTTTTATGCTAACTGTAACTACATTCATATTAACTCGGATATTAAGTAGTTTACTAAGAGCAGTCATCGCATTACCTGCCCCTATATTCGCCACTTCTCTTAACGCATCTACTTCGATTTCGGTAATCTTATCTTTAAGTTTCACACATGAAGCCTCCTATTCGTTTATTCCAAATGCTACCTCTACTAAACGTTCATGATTTAATAACGTTACGATTTCGTCTCCGTCTATAACTTTACCTACTCCTATTATATAGCTAGAGTCTATTTTCCCGTGCATAGTAGATGTAGCTTCTATCTGATTTGGGTCAATGTCTAATACTTCGTTAACTTTATCTACTATACACCCAACTAAGGCATCTTCCATTCGTAATATCATAATACGAGTAAATTCAGTATTCTCAAGCTCATCCATGTTAAACAATCTACGAATATCTATTACAGGTATAATCTCCCCACGTAAGTTCATAACTCCTCTTATCGCTAAATGAGATTTTGGTACTCTCATTATGCTTTTCATTCTTTCTATAATCTGCACACTTTGTATGTTTATTCCAAAGTTTTGTTTATCCATCTCAAAAACTACGTATTGCTGTTTGCTTGTTATATCCATTCCCAAATCTCCTTTATACTAAGGTATTAATATCAAGAATTAGAGCGACCTCACCATTTCCTAATATTGTTGCTCCTGCTATCATATGAATATTGTTTAAATATTTTCCTAATGGTTTAATTACAATCTCTTGTTGACCAATTAATGAATCTACAACAAAACCAACTTGTTTTTCTCCCTTTCTAACTACAACTACTATTAAATCATCTTTATCACTAGACGGAAGTTCTAATATAGTATCAAGGCGTACCACTGGTATAACTTGATTTCTAAGTACAATTACCTCTTGATTTTGAACAAGCTTTATTTGAGAACTATTGATATTTTCTATATTTTGAATGTTATTAAGAGGTATTGCGTATTTTTCGCTACTTATGTTAACCATAAGTGCTTGAATAATAGCTAGTGTTAAAGGTAGTCTTACTCTAAACTTACTTCCTTTACCAAGCTCCGTTGCTACTTCTACGTTACCGCCTAATGCAATTATTTTACTTTTTACAACGTCTAGCCCCACCCCTCTACCTGAAAGGTCAGTGATTTTTTGTGCCATACTAAAGCTTGGTCTAAATAATAAGTCCATAATCTCTTGATCTGTCATATTTTCGACTACTTCTCTTGGTATGTCTCCACGATCTAGAGCTTTTTGCTTTATTCTGTTTACATCTATTCCTCGTCCATCATCTTCAACTTCTATAACAACACTGTTTCCGTCTTGGTATGCACGCAAATGGATTGTACCTTTGTCTGGTTTCTCAACTTCTTTTCTTTCTTTAGTCGTCTCAAGACCGTGGTCTGCCGCATTTCTAAGTAAATGGATAAGAGGGTCGCCTATCTCATCAATAACTGTTCTATCAAGCTCTGTTTCTTCTCCAGACATGATAAGGTCTATATTTTTGCCCAGCTTTCTAGATACATCTCTTAACATACGAGGGAAACGGTTAAATACACTCTCAACCGGAACCATTCGCACCTTCATAACAGCGTCATGCAAACTTGTCGTTACTCGTTCTAGATATTCAACTGAGTCACTATAGTTAGTTTCGGAATTAGTTTGAACATCTCCGCCACTTATTCCTTCTAGCTGAGTTTTTACGATTATAAGCTCACTCACTAAGTTCATAAGTGTATCTAATCTATCTATATTTACACGTACACTCTTACCAGCAACGTTTGTTTTGCCTGCTGCAGGTGGTGCAGATGCCGGTGGTGCAGATGCTGGTGGTGCAGATGCCGGTGGCGGTGTATGTTGCTTTTCAGGTTGCACTTCTGCAGGTTGTGGTCCTTGACCTTGGTCTTGAGCTTGTGCTGCTTCTTTTGTTTCTTCTTTTGTTTCTTCTTTTGTTTCTTCTTCAGATGATGCTCTTAGTATAAGCTCTTCTACTGTTACGCCGTCAACCTCTGCCACAGCCATAATCACTTCTTTAACTCTTTCTACAGATTCTCCAGTCGTTACTACAACCATAAATTCTTGATCAAACTTTTCTTCTTCTATCTCTTGAGCGTTAGGCTCTGCTAAAATTATATCTCCCATATCCTCAAGGTCAGAAAAAACTATAAATGCTCTTGCTGCTTTTAGCATACAAGTACTAGCCAATAATACATTTATTTTATATACATTAAGCCCAGCGTCTATAGCCTGCTTCTTTATATACTCAACTTCTGCTGGTAAAACATATGCACTTTCGCCATCATTTGAGCTTGGCGTAGGAGCAGCCTCTACTGGGGCTGTTGCTGCTGCTGGAGCAAAATTACCTTTTAAGATAGCTTCTAATTGAACCAATAATTCCTTATACTCCTCCTGCCCTTCTGCTGATGTCTTTATTATTTGATCCACATAATTTTCCAGTGCATCTAAACATTGAAATAATATATCAACCATATCCGAAGTAACGTGCAACTTACCATTTCTAATCTCAGATAATACATTTTCAATACTATGAGTCAAATGTTGCATTTTGACAAATCCCATAGTACCTGCCATTCCTTTAAGAGTATGAGCTACTCTAAATATATCATTTATAACCTGTTCACTGTCCGGCTCACTTTCTAGTAATAATAAGTTTTCATTTAAGCTTTGTAGATTATCTTTTGATTCTTCTATAAATATCTGTAAATATTGTGACATATCCATAATTTTTACCTCACCAACTTTTTTATTAGTTTTGACATTTCATATATGTTAAGCACATAATCGCTAAGCCCAGCTTCAACTATAGCACTAGGCATTCCATATACTATACTACTATTTTTATCCTGTACTATTATTTTTGTTTTATGAGTCAATTTTAAGTCTCTAACACCCTCTAATCCATCTTGACCCATTCCCGTTAATATAATGCCTAATGTATTGCAATTAAGCTTTGCTACTGAAGAAAATAATAAGTTGACTGACGGACGATAGCCCTTATATAACTGACCATCTATTATTTTAATTTTAGGCAGATATTCATCTATAACAGTACACTGCATACCTCCTGGCGATATATAAACCTCTCCCCTCCTCAATATATCTCCGTGAGCCGCTTTTTTTATACTAAGTTCACTGCATTCATTTAATCTTTTTGACATGTTGTCTATATAACCTGCCGGCATATGTTGTACTACTACGTATGTGGCCGGTAAATCTTTTGATAGATTGCTAAAAAGTTGTTTTAGAGTTTTCGGTCCTCCCGTACTCACTCCTATAACAATAATATACTTATAGTCTCTTATAGATTTAATGTCAGATTTCAATTTATTATCCCTTCATACCATAATATTATTTTACTAATATTCGTTTGAGTTTGTCAACTAATGTTTCCTTTCTATTTGAAATTTGTTCGATACTTAGCAGTTTTTTTGCTATATTATTATATTGTATACTAGAACGTGCATCTTTATTAATATAATATATAGGTTTTCCTGTTTTAACTGCTTTTATAAGTTGTGTATCAAATGGAATATAACCTGTGTATTTCAAATTTATATCTAGAAAAGATGCTGAGACTGTAGATATCTTTTTAAATACAGACATACCCTCAGCTGGTGTATCCACTCTATTTAATACTACGTTATAACTTCCGTTTACCATAAAATCTTGTGTAAATGTTTTAAGTAGTGCGTATGCATCGGTTATAGAAGATGGGTCAGGTGTTATTATCAAGCATATCTCATCTGCCATTTCCGAAAATTTTATCACAGTGTCATTTATGCCTGCTCCTGTATCAATTAACAATACATCACACAACTTAGATAATTCACTTATTTCATATGCAATCTGTTCTAACTTAAATTTGTCTAAAAACAACATTTCTTTTATACCCGTTCCACCAGATATAAATGAAATTCCATATGGAGTGTGTGTTATTATTTCTTTTACTGGTAGTTCCTCTAAAATCACATGAGCTAAATTATACTTCGGTCTTACTCCTAGTATTAAATCTATGTTTGATAATCCAAAATCTGCATCTAGTATAATTACTCTTTTGCCACATTCATTAAGAGCCAGAGCTAAGTTAGCACTAAAGTTACTTTTACCCACACCACCTTTTCCGCTAGTAACAGTGAATATTTTGAAATTGTTGCTAGTAGTAATAACTTCTTTTTTATTTATTATGTTGCGTAAATTAGTTGCTTGATCACTCATACTCTACTCTCCCCAATAACAATTTTATATATTTTAGACTCTCAAACTTTTCTATATCATCAGGCACATTTTGCCCTGTTGTAAGAAATGCCACTTCCGTTTGAGTACAAGAAGCTATGTTGATTAAATTTCCTATGCCATCTGTTTCATCTAATTTAGTAATAATTAAAGCAAATTTATCTGTTATTTGCTTATAAATAGTTACTATATGTTGTACGTCTGTGTATTGGGTATTAATATTTAATACTAAAAATACCTGCTTATCTTCTACTGTTCCTAGTAATTCTTTTAACTCTTCTAATTGCTCAAGATTTTTATGAGACCTGCCCGCTGTATCTATAAATATATGGTCTGCATCTTTCCATTTTTCAATATATCGTGGTATATCTGCCGGTTCAAAAATCGTTTCTATCTCTACTCCTAAAATTTCTGCATATGTTTTTAGTTGTGCAACTGCCGCAATTCTGTATGTGTCTGCTGTAAGCAAAACCACCTTCTTATTCTCTTCCAAAACCTTCATGGCTGTAAGTTTTGCTATAGTAGTAGTCTTGCCAACCCCAGTTGAGCCTATAAAAAAATTCACTTTAGGTAACCGATGTTTAAATCGTGGCATATATCTTTTAAGCACTTCATATAAGGCTAGGCTCAATCCTCTAAAATCATCTTCTTGTACATTTTCTAATATCTCATCAATTATAACTTGTTCAATGCCTTCTGCGTGTAATGATTGATTTAGAGCATCTTTTAGCCTATCTTTTTTTGTTTCTAATAAAGCTGTGTCTAGTTTTTCTATAAATCCTTTTGTGTCCACACTCTCTTCTTCTATCTTTTGTTCGGGTACCGGTTGGCTTATAGGAGTCTCTTCCAATGCAATAGTCATGCACCACTCACTTTTTTTAAAAAAGCCTAAAAATCCTGTAGATTTTTGTTGTTCACTAGATATTACAACTGCATTCTCGCCATATTCTTTAATAATTTGTTGCTTCACTGTTAGTTCATCTTTGCCCGTTAATTTTAGTATTCTCATTTATGCACTCACCATTCCAATAGACTGAATTTCCACACTTTGTGCTATCTCGTTATAAGAAATTACAATTAAATCTGGGATATATTGATTGGTTAATTGTTTAAAATATATCCTAACTATTGGAGATGTTAATATAATAGGAGATAATCCAATAGAAGTAAGTTTGTTAATTTCTTTTTTGAGATTGGTAATTATATTTTGTAACATACTAGGCTCTAGTGCCACATAAGACCCTTGCTCAGTATGTTGTACACTGCTCATTATTGCCTGTTCAATAGCCGGATCTAGCGTAATTACTTTATTTGTCTTACCTATAAATACTTTCTTAGATATAGCTCTTGATAATCCTTGTCTCACATACTCTGTCAAAACGTCTGTATCTCGAATAGAAGTTGCATAATCTGCAAGTATCTCGCAGATTGTTGGCAAATCTCTTATAGATATGTTCTCGTTTAACAAATTCGCAAGCACTTTTTGGATATCTCCTAGAGAAAGCAGCTTAGGTGTAAGCTCAGATATAAGAGATTGATGTTGCTCGGCTATATTGTCCAATAGACTTTGTGTATCTTGTCTTGTTAATAGCTCTGCAAGGTTTGCTCTTATAATTTCTGTTAAATGAGTCGCAATTATAGATGGTCCATCCACAACTGTATATCCTCTAACCTCTGCTTTTTCTCTTTGTGCCTCATTTATCCAAATTGCTGGTAAACCAAATGCAGGTTCTATCGTTTCTATACCTTCAATCTCTTCTTCAACAAATCCTGGGTCCATCGCCATGTAATGGTCAAACATTATCTCACTTCTTGAAACCTCTATCCCCTTAATCTTTATACTATAAACGTTAGGTGGTAATTGTATATTATCTCTCAGACGGATAATAGGAACAATTGTACCTAGTTCTAATGCAATCTGCCTTCTTATCATAATTACCCTGTCTAACAAGTCCCCACCTTGATTAACATCAGCTAGTGGTATAATTCCATATCCAAATTCAAGCTCTATCGGGTCAACTTGCAATAGACTTACAACATTTTCAGGTTTTCTAATTTCTTCTGACTCTGCATCTTCTTGTTCTATCTCTTTTGCCACTTCTTGCACTTGTTTTAATGTGCCTAACCTTCTTCCTAATATTACCCATAAAATTCCTAGTGGTAACGTTAGACCCAACCCTATAGGTGTTGCATAACCTATTGTAATTATTGCAAATGCTGCCAAATATAATACTAGCGGAGAATATGCAAATTGCCCAATTATCGCATTACTTATACCATTTTCTTGCTCAGTCTTTGTTACCAATAAACCTGTTGCAGTAGATATAAATAACGCTGGTATAGCACTTACTAGACCATCCCCAATTGTAAGGATTGTGTATGTATTAAGTGCTTCCATAAACTCCATTTCTTTTGATACCACTCCTATTATTAATCCTGCTATTATATTTACAAACGAAATCATAATACCAGCTTTTGCATCATTTTGCACAAACTTAGATGCCCCATCCATAGCCCCAAAGAAACTAGCTTCTTCTTGGATTTTTTTACGCTTAGCCATAGCCTCACGCTCATCTATATACCCAGCATTTAAGTCCGCATCTATTGCCATTTGCTTACCTGGCATAGCATCTAGCGTAAATCTAGCTGCAACCTCAGCAACACGCCCAGAACCTTTGGTTATAACGGTTATATTTACTATAGAAATTATTATAAATACGATAACCCCTATAACTAAGTCTCCATTAGATACGTAAAGACCAAACGCCTCAACAACAGGCCCTGCATCTGCTTCTGTTAATATTAGTCTTGTTGATGCGATATTTAATCCTAACCTAAATATCGTTGTAACTAATAGTATTGTGGGAAAAAGTGATAAATCAAGAGTTTCTTTAGAAAATAATGCACTAAGCAAGATCATCGACGCTATTGAAATATTTACTATTAGTAGTAAACTCAGTATAATATCTGGTAGTGGTATCATAATAAGTGCAATTATTAATAATACAAATACCCCGAGAACAGCGTCTCCTGCCTTAAAGCCAACCATCATTTATCACCTCCTAATCATTTCTTATTTTTTAATTGATATACAAAAGCCAATACTTCAGCCACCGCTTGATACAACTCTGGTGGTATGGCACTGTCTATTTCTACACTATAATATAATGTTCTGGCTAATAATTTATTTTCAACTATTTCTACCTTGTTTTCTTTCGCAACTTCCTTTATCTTTAATGCCATCTTATCCATACCCTTTGCCACAACAACGGGTGCAACGCTATTTTCTTTATCATAGTAAATGGCAACCGCAAAATGTGTTGGATTTGTTATTATAACATCTGCTTCGGGTACAGCTTGCATCATTCTTTGCATAGACATCTGACGCATTTTTTGCCGTATTTTATTCTTAATTAAAGGGTCCCCTTCTGCTTGCTTATGTTCTTCTTTTATGTCGTGTTTGGTCATCTTAATACTTTGCTCGTGCTTATGTTTTTGGTATATATAATCTGCAATTGCAATTGCAAAGTAAGCAACACTTATACTAATTCCTATTTCAACTATGACATCTGCAATGTAATTTGCAATTTCCATAACACTCATATTAGCAAACTTAAAAAATATCGGTATCTCATCTATTATAACGCTATAATATATAGGAACTAAAAATACTAGTATTAATATACTTTTACCTAGCTTAAATAAACTCTCAAGAGATACTAATTTTTGTAACCCTTTTATCGGATTAAATTTATTTAGTTTAAATTCAAACGGTTTAGAAGTTGGTTTCCACCCCACTTGCCTATATGCTACAAAAAAAGATACGGAAAATATAGTTAAAAATATAATACTATTAATTAGTAGTATGTCTAATAAAGTCTGTGCTAATACATTTAAGAAAAGAGTTAATTCAAACTCATACACTATATCTACAATTTGTGAACATACACTATAAAATACTCTTGATATATTACTTACATAGTAGCTACCCAAAAACTGCATGACTATAAAAAAACTTAGTAGTATTGCCGCAGTATTCAAATCCTGGCTTTTAGCTACTTGACCTTCCTTACGAGCATTGTCTCTCTTCTTTGAAGTCGCCTGCTCAGTTCTTCCCTCATCTTCTGCTTTCCCAAAGTACTCTAAACTAAACTTAATAATCATACATTAGTCCTTCTAACATATTGTAAAAGTTATCTTTCATATGCTCTATAACCATATTGTTATATCCTGGAAATATCTCTATTAGAATAGTCATTAAAAATAATATTACTAATAGCTTTAGAGGTACCCCTATTACAAACATATTCATTTGTGGTGCTGCACGAGCCAAAACTCCTAGGCCTACATCTATCATTAAGACTATTCCTAAAATAGGCGTTGCCAGCCGAAAGCCTAGCTCAAAAAATATAGTCAATGCATCTATTACCGTCATAGCCATCCCAGGGTTAAACACCGATTGTCCTACAGGGATATATCTAAACGTTTCTATAAAAGCTGCCAAAAACCAATGATATCCACCTGTAATGGTAAATAATACCCCAAAACTTAATGCAAAAAATCTCCCTAAAATAGGAGTTTGCGTATTACTAGACGGGTCATATATAGAACTCATGGCAAGCCCGCCTTGTGTCGAGAGCATTTGCCCCATCCAGAGGTATACTTGAAAAAATATCATTATTGAAAACCCTATTATTATTCCTACTATAACTTCTTTCATCATGGTTAACCCAAAGCCTAGCAAAGTCTTTTGATAAACTAATTCCTCTACAGGAATAGTAAAAAATACAACTAAGCTTAAAATCATACTAAACACCGCCGTGGCAGTGGCTGGTATCTTTGTTTCTAATATTATGGGTAACATTACAATAGTTGCTACAATCCTTGCAAATATTAATGCCCAAATATCTGTATACATAAATAAATCCAATATATTATCCATAGGCTTATCCAATCATAGTAGAAAATTGTGATACTAAATTAACAAAAAAATTGGTAAGTGTGGTAATCATCCAAGGACCGAATAGTATAAGAGCTGCAAAGATAGATACAATCTTTAAGATAAAAGATAATGATTGTTCCTGGATGGAGGTAGCTGTTTGAAATATACTAACAGAAAGACCTACTATAAGAGCTACTATCAAAAGTGGAGAGGCTGCTATTAAAATAGCCATCATAGTTTCTCTCATAACATCTATTACCATAGCTTCCATTAAATTCACCTCAATCAAATGTCATAACTAAATTTCCTATTACTAAATGCCACCCATCTACTAATATAAATATTAATATCTTAAATGGTAGAGATATCATAGCCGGTGGTAACATCATCATACCCATTGACATAAGCGTTGATGCAACTACCATATCTATTACTATAAACGGTAAATATAACAAAAAACCTATAATAAAACCTGCTCTTAATTCACTTATAATAAAACCTGGAACAACTACATGGAGTGGAAGCTGAGATAAGATGTCGGTTTCGTCTTCTATTAACGGAAGTGCAGATAAATCCATAAATAGTTTTATGTCTTCATCTCTAGTTTGACGCACCATAAATTCTTTAACAGGTCGAATTGATAAATCTATAAATTCCCTTTGACTAATCTGGTCATTTTGATAAGGGATCAGTGCCGTCTCATTAATTTGAGTTACTACAGGACTCATTACAAAAAAAGTTAAAAACAACGCAAGCCCCACCAAAACCTGTGCAGGAGGCATTTGTTGTGCCCCCATTGCGGACTTTAGAAAGCTTAGGGTAATTATAATCCTTGTAAACGCTGTAGTAACTAATATAAGCGTTGGTAGTAACGCTAATAACGTTATAAATAGTATTAATTCTATACTAGTTCCATACTCCATAGGAAGTGCGAGATTAGCTCCATAATCTATAGGAAACAAAAAATCTGTTCCATACACAGTACTGGGCAAAAAAACCATAGTACCTATTAAGAGTTTTCTAACTTTACTCATCCCTCTCCTCCTGTTGCTCATTTTTATCATTTATAGTAAAATTTTTCAGGTGTTTCTCAAAGGTCTCATTTAACTTAATGTCATCACCTAATGAAGTGCAATATGAAATCCTTTCTTTTGTACCGCAAAAAAGATGATATTTATCTGTTATCTTAACTATATATAAATATTGGTTAAACGCAATAGGCAATACCTCTATTAGCTGCATATTTTTTTTCTGATATGCACGAGTCTTTATAGTCGCATAATTTCTTGTAAAAAACCATACGACTGCTAAGACTATTATAAAACAAAGTAACAAAAAGGTAATTTCTAAATATTGCATATTATCCTAATACTTTTCTTACAGCTTCTAGTATTCTATCTGCTTGGAACGGTTTTACTATAAAGTCTTTTGCTCCGGATTGGATAGCCTCTATAACCATAGCTTGTTGCCCCATCGCAGAACACATTATTACCTTAGCATTTGCATCTGCTGCTTTTATTGCTTTTACGGCTTGAATACCGTCCATCTCTGGCATTGTTATATCCATCAAAACTAAATCTGGTGATAATTCCTTATACTTTGCAACTGCAATTTGACCATTTTCTGCCTCACCTGCTACCTCATACCCATTTTTAGAAATAATATCCTTGATCATCATTCTCATAAAAGCTGCGTCATCAACTATTAAAATTCTTTGTGCCATAATTAAAATTCCTTTCTTTTTCCTTATATTCTATTTTCTGGTTTTATGATACTTTTAATTCTTACACCAAAATTTTCATCTATTACAACTACTTCTCCATTTGCTACAAACTTACCATTTACTAATATATCAATAGGTTCTCCAACTAACTTATCTAATTCTACTATGCTGCCTTCTGAAAAGTCTAGTATTTCTTTTATTTTTCTTTTGGTTCTTCCTAGCTCAACAGAAACTTCTAGAGAAACATCCATTAATATATCTATATTCTCGGCACCTGGAGGTAGTGACGCGTAATCGAATTTTTGGAACTGTGGTGTTTGCACTTGAATGTCTTGATATATATTTTGTCCATAACCTTGTTGAGGAGGTGCTCCATATCCTGGAGGTGCCCCATATCCTGGAGGTGCTCCATATCCTGCTGGTGGCATACCATAATCTGGCGGTGGGGTACCGTACCCGGCTGGTGGCATATCTGGGCTTGCCATTTGCCCTGTACCCTCTGTATGTACAGGAGGTGGTGTTGCCTCGGGTATCGCCTCTTGAATCGGTGATGTATCTATAGGTGTTGTTGTTTCAGTTGATGTTAACGAGCTATACATATTAGCCATTAAGTTATCCACTAACTCTCTTGCAAACTTTAATGGTAATATTTGCATAAGCTCACTATCTATAATATCTTCTAGTATTTGCATCCTAAACGATATTTTAACGATTGTTTTTTCATTTCCTATTACTTGTTGAACTTTCTCTTTTGCCGATTCAAACTGGACGGCTTGCGGAGGAGATATATCAATCTTCTTATCAAACATCTGAGACATTGACGTTGAAGAAGAACCTATCATCTGGTTCATCGCTTCTGCTATTGCACTAAGATGTAATTCATTAAGGGACTCTCCATTATCTACCCCTGTTCCTCCCATCATTAAGTCTGCAATTATTCTAACATCTGACTCTTTTAGCATTAATAAGTTGGTTCCAGTCAATCCTACTGTATAGTCTACTGATATTGTTACTAAATCATCTGTTATTTGGCTTTGCATTTCTTCTGCACTTAAAACTTCAACTTTTGGTGTAGTTATCATAACTTTATGGTTTAACAATGCAAACAATGTGGTTGCAGCTGTTCCCATATTTATGTTTCCAATTTCCCCAAGCGCATCTATTTCTTCCAATGTAAGTACTATGTCTGGTTCATCGTCCATAAATCCGCCGTCATCTGAAAAGCCGCCGTTGTCTGAAAAACCGCCGCCATCGTCTAACATGCCACCGCCTAACAGAGCGTTAATTTCATCTTGGGAAAGTATACCATCTGCCATTACTCATCCTCCTTAGCTATAATTTCTTTAATTTGTATTGCGGATCTGCTTTTAAATATTCCAGGAGCACCTTTAAATTTAAGCACATTTCCTATATATAAATCGATATCATCATCAATTTCACGATCTAGCTTTATTATGTCATTAACTTGCAAGTCTAAAAATTCCTTTACAGTTACATGAGTCTTGCCTAGTATCGCTCTTATAGGAATGTTTGCTCGTCTTAGAATATCCTCAACATTTTTGTCTTTTTCCCTCTCATCATCTTCGTTTTGCCCAAATTGATAAGAAGTATTTAATTTAGTAATAATAGGCTCAAGAGTAGTATATGGCATACACAAGTTCATTAGTCCATCGACATCCCCAAACTGTATACTAAAAGTTAGTAAAGCTACCATTTCATTTGGAGGAATCATATTTAATATCTGTGGATTAGTTTCTACTTTCCCTAGATACGGTCTTAATTCAACAACATTCTCCCATGGCTCTCTCATCAAATCCACTAGTCTAGTAAAAGCTTTATTTAATATAATAAGCTCTATAGTCGTAAATTCTCGTATAGCTTCTAGTTCCCCACCTTCACCACCTAATAACCTATCAAGAAAAGCATAACATATATTCGTTGATAATTCAAATAATATGTTACTAGGTAGAGGATTAGGTTCTATTATCGCTAATGCTACAGGATTTGATAACGCACTTGTAAAGTCCGAAAACGTAATAGCTTCTGAGCTTTCTATTTTTATCGGGACAAGAGTACGCATCATTCCAGATAGATATTGACTTACTAATCTAGCATAATTTTCTCCCATAAGTTCAAGAGTTCTAAGATGTTCACGTGAGAATTTGGTTGGACGTGCAAAATTATATTCCTTAATTACAACCTTATTTTCTTGCTCTTTTATTTCATTTACATCTATTTCACCACTGTTTAAACTGGCAAACAGGGCGTCTATTTCCTCTTGTGAAAGTAGTTCGCTCATTCAATCACCTCCCTAGCGTGTTCCTACTTTCTATTGTACTAAATATTCAATAAAAATAACTTCATAAATCACATCCACCTCGAGATACGCATTAATAGCATCTCGAATTTCTATTGCCATCTTTTCTGTTGCATTTGCCTCTGAGGCACTCTCATAAGTTTCTTTCCGCAATAAATCGTTTATGATACTCTTATAAGTTGCCTCCTCTACCTCATATGTTGATATAAAATCACCCAATGCCTTATTTTTTGAGTCTATTTTAAATCCAACGTGCATTCTTACGATATGAGAAGTAGGGTCTCCGCCTGACAGGTTTGACATTATAGTAGATGTCATTTGCACCGTTGTTAAGTCATCAGGCCGTTTGTTTGGGTCTTCAGGCTCTGTCTCCCGCATCACAAAAAACCAAAAGGCAAATCCTCCGCCTCCTATTACTAATAGCAGTACAACTACTAAAATTATAATAATAACCTTTTTATTCAAAGATTTAGCCTCCTTTCATTAATACTAATTTAATACTATTTATTTCATTTTATGCCTTTTATCTTAACTTTTATCTTATGAACTTAACTTTTATCTTATGGAATAGCATCTTTTACAATTTTAATCTCCACTCGTCGGTTAGCCTCTCGTCCTTCTGCAGTATCGTTACTTGCCACAGGATAATATTCTCCAAATCCTTCTGCAGAAATCTTTTGAGGGTCAAAATCCAACTCATTAATAAAGAATTTTGCAACCACAATTGCTCTTGCTGCGGACAATTCCCAGTTACTAGGGAAATATGCTGTATTAATTGGCACATTATCTGTGTGTCCCTCACTTCTTACAATAAAACCATCGTTTAAATATTCCTTTATTTGTAATCCAACAGTATTCAATACTGGAATTGCCCCAGCTTTTATATCCGCCATACCAGGATCAAAGAGCAAAAAGTCCGCAAATGTCAGCACTACTTCTTCTCCATCTTGTTGTACTTCTACCCTATTTTCTAGGCCTTCGGCTTCTATAAATTTTTCTAGCTCTTCTTTCATATTATTCAATTCTGCCTGTAATTTCTCCTTTTGCTGCTCACCATCATCATTCCTAGGCGTACTTTCAATTCCCCCTCCTAGTAAACCGGCACTTTGCATAACCACTTCCCCACCGTCTAATATCCCTGTTGAGCCAGAATATGAGTTTATAAAAGCTGCAAACTTAGCTGCATCTAGAGATGACATACCAAATAGTAACACGAAAAAACATAGCAA
>MDJN01000050.1 GCA_001995005.1 Candidatus Parepulonipiscium sp. PG-Nun2H_MBin03
CATTCGCTTAATCAAATCTGGATTAGAAGTGATATAAGGAGATGTTACAAAAAATATTGCAGGTGTCTGAGTCTTTTTTAGAGTGTCCAAAATTTTGCCCGTTTGCCCATTTTCGTACCCCTCATCAAATGTAAGATATAATACTTTTTTGCTAGTATCTCCTACATAGTAGCCGTCATAAGTTGCGATGTCATAGCTTAATTTGTCGTTAACACGTGGTGTTTGATGATCTTTTTCTCGTACTAGCCACCAATCCACTTTAGTATTATCTAAATTGTTAGCAAAGATAACACTAGAAAACATGAAAATTCCTAATAATACAATTAATTTCTTCAACTTTATTCCCCTTTCAAATGTCTTTTTTTGACGCTTACATACTGAGGAGTGGGAGCCCTTAGTGTAGTAAACAACTTTTTCTTAGTATTACCTAAAAATGTATTTGCATACGTAGTATTTGTAGTGTACAATAAAATAAGGGAATGACCTATTTAGTCTAAACGAGGAATAATGTAGAGTATAAAGTAAGTGAGGTAAAAAAATGTACAATGAATTTGCTAGGGTATACGATGTTTTTATGGGCGAAACGCCTTATAAAAAGTGGTATAACTTTATAAATACAGCATTAACACAAAATGGCATATCTCCTAAAATAGTATGCGATTTAGGGTGTGGAACAGGTGTTTTATGTAAAATGTTTGAAGAAGATGGTGTAGAAGTTATTGGGATAGATGGTTCTGTAGATATGTTGGCTGTTGCAAAGACGCAAAGCCGTAATGTATTATATCTAAATCAAGATATAAGTGAATTTGAGCTGTATGGTACTGTGGATTTAATTTATAGTAGCTGTGATACCTTAAACTATTTAATAGAACCGGCGGAAATTAAGAATGTGTTTAAATTAGTTAATAATTATCTTGAAAAGGATGGATTATTTATCTTTGATATAAATACTGAATATAAATATAAAAATGAATTGGGCGAGAAAGTCTTTGTTGAACAAAATGATGATGCTTCGTATATATGGGAAAATTTTTACGACCCGAAAGAAAAAATTAATGAATTTGGCGTGACTTTTTTCATACGGGACGATTATATATATAAGAAAAGTCAAGAATTTCATTATCAGAAAGCGTATACAATTGAGGAAATTAAACAATATTTAGAGGAAGCGGGACTTATTATTTTAGGAATATATGACGATTATACTAGTAATATGTATAACCCTACTACGAGTAGGGCAACCTTTATAACGAAAGAAGGATATTTAGAAGATAAATTCTATCAGAGATAAGATAAAAATTAAAGGAGAAGCAAGTAAATGGAAGATTACGTAATACGAGGCATAAATAGAAGTTTTCGAGTTTTTGGGGCAAATACAACACAGTTAGTTAGTCAATTGGCGACAAGGCATGCAACAACTCCAGTTGCAACCGCAGCACTAGGCAGAACACTTACGGCAGCCACGATAATGGGGCAGATGAGCAAGAACAGCGAAGATAGAATTAGTATACTAATAAAAGGGGATGGCCCAATTGGTGGGATTGTTGTGGAAGCTAATGGGAGAGGAAACGCAAAAGGATATGTATATAACCCAGATGTTGATATAGAAAAAAATGCTAAAGGTAAGTTGAATGTTGCAGGAGCAATCGGTAATGCTATTATGACTGTTTCAAAAGATATAGGTCTTAAAGAGCCGTATATTGGACAAACAGCAATGCTATCTGGAGAAATTGCAGAAGACATTGCAGACTACTTCATGATTTCTGAACAAGTAAATTCGGTAGTAATACTAGGTGTTTTAGTAAATCCAGACGATTATACAGTAAAAGCATCAGGTGGCATAATAATTCAAGTTTTACCAGATGCACAAGAAGAAGATATAGATAAGTTAGAAAGCAAAATAACCGAATTTAGTTCTCTTACAGAATGTTTAGAAAAAGGACAGAGCATAGAAGAAGTAATTAATACACTATTAGAAGACGTAACTATTTTATCAAAAATAGATGTTAAATTTAATTGTGATTGTTCAAAGGACAAAATGGAAAGAGCACTAATTAGCTTAGGAAAAAAAGAATTGACAGATATTGTACAAGATGACCAACCAGACTTAGAGTTAGTTTGTCACTTTTGCAATGAAAAATATCAATTTGATAAAAAAGCTATAAAAGATGTAGTAGACACAATAATATAACACACGGATTGGTAAAAAAATCTATAATTTATATCATTAAGTGTAACTAAATGTTAATAATTTTAATATATCATGTATATTAATAGAGAATAATAAAGATTGACATTTATAGGGGGGAAATATGCGAGTTCTTTATAGTTTTAAAATTTATCTGGCAATACTTTCGGCACTAGTTTTAACCTTTAATAGCTTTATGACTTCTATTTTGGTTTTTACATTTGCAAATGTAATGCTTATGTTTTATACAGCGTTTTTATCAAAGGGAGTAACTAGGAAAATCATAATTTTTATATCATATAGTTTTGTTATGATAGTCCAGCTATGTTTTTGCGTATTTATGATGGAAAATGAATTGAGTAGGAGTATAATTTTAGCATCATATCTATTACTAGGATTATCATTTTATTTAAATAATTTGTTAACTATGAATTTAGAAGATTTTTATATATTTTCTAGTGTAGAAAAATCCAATATATTATCATTTGATAAGATAGAAGATTTTAACAAATTTTTGGCACAAAAGAAACAAATTTTGCACAGTTCACGCCAACTTTTAACTCGTGAAATTATAGAAGAAGTTATAGCAAATGTAAGGCGCAACAGCTCGTTTAGCTACATTAACCAAGGAAGCCTAAATGAAGAATATTTTGAAAAATTGCAAGAAACATTAGCAGATGAATATGTATATATAGTAATATCAGACACAGGAACTCCAATAAGCAAGGTTATGGCATTGGGTACAAAAAAGCCATATAACCATGCATCCATTGCATTTGATAAGAAACTTGTAACATTAGTAAGCTATAATGGAGGCGAATGGATTAATCCACCAGGGCTTAATGCAGAGATGGTAGAGTATTTATTAAAAAAAGATGAATCCTCTATATATGTTTATAAGCTAAAAGTTAACAGAGAACAAAAACAGAAGATGATAGATAAAATTGCTGAAATAAATAAAAAAGGTAGTGCGTATAATATGATAGGTCTAGTCACAAAGCAGTCTTATAAACCTAATATTATGTATTGTTCACAATTTGTTTATAAGCTATTAGAACATGCAGGAGCAACTTATTTTAAAGCAAACCCTGATGATGTTAGACCAACAGATTTAATTGAGTTAGACTATGACAGAAAATTAGAATTAGATTATAAAATTGTATTTGATAGATTTTAACATAAGTTATTTAGTAGGCCAACTAATTTTGTATTTAAAAGGTATTATAACCTTTATTGTATACGAAAATAATAGTTGGCCTTTTTGTGTTATGTATAAATAATAAAATTAAATAAATTATAATAAATATATTAATGATATAAAAAACATGGTATTAATGTATTTATTAATGTATATAATATGTATATTATACGTATTCAGCATAAAATATTGGGCAATTTTATAATAAGTAATAAGGCTGATTATGCATATCAATAAAAAATAGGAGGATGATATATGGAGCAAGCTGAGTATTTTATAAATTATTGTTTTTATGACTTTAATATGGTGTCGATTTTTGTTAGACTTGCGTTAGCAGTGATTTTGGGAGGCTCAATTGGTTTAGACAGAGAGAAACGTACTAGATCAGCAGGATTTAGAACACATTCTTTGGTATGCATTGGTGGCACGCTAATAATGTTAACAGGTAACTATATAAACATAAATTTTGAAGGTCCGACCGATGTTGCAAGATTAGGTGCTCAAGTGGTGAGTGGGATAGGTTTTTTAGGGGCAGGTACAATTATGAGTTCTGGACACCAAAAAGTTGTTGGACTTACAACAGCAACAGCATTATGGATTTGTGCAGGTATAGGATTGGCTTTAGGAGTAGGATTTTATGAAGGGGCTTTTGTAGTATGCTTCTTTACATTAATCTCTTTAAGAGTATTAAGAGTGGTTGATAAAAAGTATAGAAGAGAAACTCATTTTGTGGATATTTATTTAGAGCTACATAAAGCTACTGATATAAATAATGTGACTGATATTTTGACGGACAATAATGTTCTTTTAATATCGCTTGAATCTAAGAAGCCAAAAATTACGGCAAATGAGATAGGCATATCTTTGGTGATAAAATTGAAAAATGCGCAAACCTCTGATAGTGTTATTAAACAAATGAATGAGTCGGATAAAATTGCATTTGTACACAAAGTTTATCTATAGACGCTTAGAAAGGTAAAATATGATTAATATAATTTAGAATAAGTTTTTTGATTAAAGTTATGTAATTAAAAAAAGGAAGAATAGGAGAATAAATTATGTATGAATTTAAAGGTACGTTACCTAGATATTATTCTGGTAACGTTTGCTACCAATATAATTTACAAAAACCTTGCAAAAGTTTAAGAATTAGGATGGAGTATATGCCAACAGATAGGGAGGAAAATGCAAAGGAATTTACAGAGATTGTAACACAGCAGTTATATAAAGCCTATAACCGTATGCCTTCTGAAGATGAGATTAATACTGCTTTAAAAGGGGTGAAAACAGAAATTCAGCTTGCGGTATACCTAAATGATGAATTTTTAGGAAATATACACAATCCTAGCACAGTAAAAGATATGCTTTTTGATGAAAGCTCAGAACGTACAATAGGTTGTATAAAGGCTAAACCGCCTTTTTTTGGTAAATTAAAAATAATAGTTAATTCATTTTATGTCATAGATAAAGAAGTTTCATATACAGTTCAAGTTGAAACGGAGGAAGCATAAATGATAAAAAGAGTCGAGTTGCATAATCATACAAACGAATCTGACGGAAAACTTAGCATATACGAACTTGCAGATTATTTTACAGAAAATGAAATAACGGCATTTGCTTTAAGTGACCATAACACAACTTCGGGTATTGCACCGCTAAGAGAGTATAAGAAAGATAAATTTGAATTAATAGAAAGTTGTGAATTAACCACTTATTATGGGCATATTGTGGTTCATAATATTAAAGAAAATATCCCTTGGGATGATATTAATACAGAAAATGTTGATGTTTTATTCGACAGAGCTCATGCACAAAATGCAATAGCTGGGATTGCACATCCATTTTGTCCGGCAAAGCCATTAGGAAATGGAATAAGGTTTGAATTAAAGGTTAATGATTATAAAAAAGTTGATTTTATAGAAGTTGTTAATATGTGCTGTTCATATGAATTAGTAAACTCAAAAGCGTTTGCATTATGGGAAGACTTGGTGATTGAAGGATATAGAATATCTCCCACATCGGGATTGGATTTACACGTTAAAGCTGAGGTATCAAACATTTATAAAACGTATCTAATGCTTGATGATACTTTTAAAAATAAAGATATTGCAACTCAGTTAGACTTTGCGATTAAAAATGGGCTAGTATTAGTAACTAGAGAGCCTATTATTGAAATAAATGACAGTAAAGTAAGTGTTACGAACTTTGATAAATATAAAGAACGAGAATGTTATGTTACAGTTGTTACTAAAAATGGAGTAAAAAAATTAACTGATTATAAATTTGATATTAATTTAGGCGAGGCTACTGTGATTAAAGTACATGATAAAAACGATAAAATAATTGCGTGCAGGGCTGTGTTTAGAAAATAGGCAATATTATTAAGATGAGATTAATTAAGGGGGTACAATGTATTCATTTTTATTAGCGATAATTTATTTAATTTTTATAAGTTTAGGACTACCAGATTCTTTAATAGGCTCAGCTTGGCCAATAATGCACCTAGATTTGGCAGTATCAATATCATATATGGGCATAGTAACTGTTATAATATCTCTAGGAACAGTGGTGTCTAGTCTATATTCTGATAAACTTACTAAAAGGTTTGGAGTCGGTATAGTAACAACAATAAGCATCTTTTTATCAGCACTTTCTTTAATAGGATATGCTTTCAGTCGACAATTTTGGATGGTATGCCTTTGTGCCATACCATATGGATTGGCGGCAGGAGCCATAGACGCTGCGATTAATAACTATGTTGCACTGCATTATAAGTCAAGTCATATGAGTTGGTTGCACTGCTTCTGGGGAGTGGGAGTGTCAATTAGTCCTTATATTATGAGTTTTGCATTAATTACGGATAGAGGATGGAATGCAGGTTTTAGAATTGTAAGCTATATACAAATTATTATTGTATTAGTAGTTTTATTTAATATTTCTCTATTTAAAAAGGTTAGTACAAGTACTAGCAATGATGTAATATCAAGCATAGATATAAAATATACAGATATTATAAAAATTAAGGGAGTTAAACTGATTTTATTCACGTTTTTTTGTTATTGTGGATTGGAAGGGACTGCTGGGATATGGGCAAGCAGCTATCTTGTTGAGGCAAGAGGTATGGATGCAGAAATTGCGGCTAGATATGCAGCGTATTTTTATATTGGAATAACGCTAGGTAGATTTATAAGTGGATTTATTACAAATAAATTAGGCGATAAAAATATGATAACTTTAGGTCAGGCAATAATTTTAATAGGTGGTTTTATTATGTTTGTATATCCTTTAGTTGGATTATTGTTAGTAGGCTTGGGGTGTGCACCGATATATCCAGCGATTATACATTCAACGCCGTATAATTTTGGTAAGGAATATTCTCAGGCTATAATAGGAATTGAAATGGCTAGTGCATATGTTGGAACAACACTTATGCCAGCAATATTTGGTTTGGTAGCCGAATATATAAGTATAGATGCCTATCCTATATACCTGATTTTAATTACGGGAACAATGCTTTTTACAGCAAATAGGTTTAACAGATTAATGAAAAATACTTAGAATTTTTGCTATAATTTGCTTTATCTTTTTAAAAAATAATAGTATAATCTTTGTGAAAGGACGGAACATTAAGAGTATGGAGAATTATTTTTACTTTATGAATAAGGCCTTAGAACAAGCTAATAAGGCTTTAATCTTGGACGAAGTTCCGATAGGAGCTATTATAACTTATAGAGGTAAAATTATAGCAACAGGATATAATAAGAGAAATACAAACAAAAATTCTACATCCCACGCAGAATTAATTGCTATTAGCGAGGCATGTAACAAATTAGGAGATTGGCGACTAGAGGAGTGTAGCATTTATATTACATTAGAGCCGTGCCCTATGTGTGCGGGAGCCATAGTACAAGCTAGAGTATCTACAGTAGTTTATGGTGCACCTAGTCCAAAATCGGGTTTTGGCGGTTCTGTAATAAATATATTAGAAATGGATACACTAAACCATAGGTGTGAAGTAATTAGAAATATAAAAAAAGATGAATGCTCAAGGTTATTAAAAAATTATTTTATACAAATGAGAAAAAAGAGTTTAAATTCTTCTAAAGTAGTGGTATAATATCAAAAAAATATTTTTATTAGATTATGTGTCTTAAACTAATAATATTACACAAATTAAGGAGTGAAAAAATGTCAACTGAAACAGAACAAAAAACATCAACTGTCACTAATAAACATAAAAAGGCTAGAGTTTTTAGAGATTATATTATAAACCAGAATACGGTAAATATGTTCAAGGAAGAAGAAATTGAAAACGCTATCTTATTTAGAAGTGCATATAAAATAAAAGATGAAAATAAGCAATTTATGATAATTATCAATGATAGTATATATACGACTATGCAATCACTGATAATAAAAGATATCCCAGAAGATAAAAGAGAACATATGTTAAGAATAATTAATCAACTGCAGTTTGAATTTCCAACTGTAAAATATGTAATAACTCCAGATAATCATTTAATGACTTCTATGACTTTCCATGGAACAGATAAAACAATGGACCCTGGGACTATGATTCTTTGCACTGTAGAGTACTTTAAAGCTTTAGCAAATAATCACTATGATAGATTTTTGGCAGTATTAGCGTAAAAAAAGGATTAGGTGATGAGCCTAATCTTTTTTTGCATTGTTATTAAAAAATACTATTGCTGATATACATACTACTACACATATAGTAAGATGCACTATAAATAATGGATTTGAAAAAACAGATGATAATATAATTAGTGCACCTATTATTGCTAATATTGGAATTAAATATCCTTTAATAGAATTTTGTATCTCGCCTTTTTTGGCTAGTATTATAACTTGGACATACAGATAAATATACAGAGCATAGCTAATAGCCACAGAAATTTCAGATATATCCGAACCATTTAGTAAGTCATATTGTTGCGTAATATAGTGTAAAAACATCCAAATTATAGTTATAACAAAATAGATTATAGCAGCAGGTACTGATATGCCTAATTTTTCGTTAACTTGTTTAACATAGCTGGCTTGTGGAAACATATTTTTTTCTGCAAGTGACTGAGGCATTCTGATACCCCCTAAAATAAGTCCGTTTACAGTACCTAAGACAGATATGACTACAAATGTGAGTAATACCTTTGCTCCCATAGCTCCTAGCAGGTTATTTGCCACAACATCAACATGAGCATCTCCTAATTCGATAATTTCCATAGGATCCATTAATGAACTAATTCCTATAAAATAAATTAAATATACAATTAATATTAAAATTGGACTCACAATTAATGCTATAGGTAAATTGCGTTTACTATTTCTTATTTCACCACCGATAGACGTGGTTACTATCCAACCATCAAAGGAGAATGCAATAGGTGCAAGAGCACCGAGAATACTTGCATAACCTACAGTAGTGGACTGTGTTGCAGTGAGAGTTTGAGTTGGATTACCAAAGGCCAATCCGCAAAATGCTATAAATATAAGAGGTATGAGTTTTATAATTGTTGAAATATTTTGTATATATCCTCCAATTACTTTTGAGATTATATTAATTGCAAATAAAATTATCATATAAATAGTGCCTAACCCTACTTGAGTCAGTAAAGTCATTTCTATATTAAAAAGTATGCAAGTATAAATTCCAGCAACCCATGCTACGACTGCAGTAAGCGTTGGGTAATATAAGAAAAGTTGAAACCATCCCATAGCACAGGCGATGGGTTTGCTAAATTCTGCAGCATAACTAACTATGCCACCCGAGCTTGAGTTTCTTGCAGCAAGCTCAGATATGCTAAGACTGCCGAATATTATACTAATTGCTGCTAAAATAAATATTAGTGCACCTAGTGCCACACTGCCTCCGGTATACCTTAAAATATCATCACTCTTGAAAAAAATCCCGGAACCTATTACTATTCCTACAATCATGGCTATGGCTGTAGGAAGCCCATATTCTTTACGCATATTACCCTCCTTATTAATATTGCGGTGTTATAAAATATCCATTCTCTTCAAATGATTGTTTGATACGTTGTATGTGTTCAAACCCGTTTGTTTCTACAGTAATTTCCAGTTGAACATTTTGATATTTATTTCGTGCTTTAGATTGATTATGTTCTAGCCTAATAACGTTTGCACCAACTTCATTAAGTAACGATGCTACATTAAGTAATTCTCCAGGGACATTTGCAAGTTCTACTCCAAAACAGAAGATACGTCCACGAGATACAAAACCACTTTTTATTAGAGCAGATAAATTAAGCATATCAATGTTGCCACCACTTATTATACAAGCAATTTTCTTATTAGATATATTATTTAGATCTTTTAAACTAGCGATAGAAGCGACTCCTGCCGTTTCAGCTACTAGCTTATGTTTTTCTAATAATACAAGTAATTTTTCTACAATGGCACTGTCTTTTACAGTTTTAATTTCATCTACATATTCTTTAATAATATCAAATGTTAATTTCCCGGGTTGCTTAACTGCAATTCCTTCAGCAATAGTATCAACTCTATCTAATGTTCTAATTCTATTGGCATAAAAGCTTTTTTCCATAGCATTTGCACCGAAACTTTGTACGCCAATAATTTTAATATTTGGGTTGATGCTTTTTGCATATGATGCCACACCACTAATTAGACCTCCGCCGCCAATAGGACAAATAATTATATCACAATCTGGTAAATCTTCTAAAATTTCTAGTGCAACAGTGCCTTGGCCAGATATTATGTTAATATCATCAAATGGGTGTATAAATGTTGCACCAGTCTCTTGTGCTATTTCGCATGCTTTTTGATATGCATCATCATAAACTTCGCCATGTAAAATTACTTTACCGCCAAAATTTTTTGTTGCTTCTACTTTTAAATATGGGGTTGTTTCTGGCATAACAATAATGGAGTTTATATTTTCTTGTGTAGCAGCGTATGCAACGCCTTGAGCATGATTGCCGGCAGAAGCACATACTACGCCATGGCTTTTTTGGTCGTTAGACAAACTGCTAATTTTATTGAGTGCCCCACGCAGTTTATATGACCCTGTTATTTGCAGATTTTCGCATTTAAGATAAACTTTATTATTTGTTCCACAAATATCGGAAAATACTTTGCTATATAGTAAAGGAGTTTTAATAACCACATTACTAATTTTGCTATAAGCGTCTTGAATTTTTTCTACATACATTACATTTAACCACCTTTTTTAATTATAACTTGCTTTTATAGTTTTTATTATCTACAAAAAGACAAATTTTATTTGTATAAGCTATTTTAAATTATATTTTAGTTTTTTGATAGGTATTACTATTGAAGGAAATTGAGTGAAATAATATAGCCTACTGATCAGCACACCTCTTAAAGATAACTATTTTACAAAAAATTAACATTAATTTATTTTTGTAAAATAGTTGACAAAATTTATTGAATTGCATATAATGAACATATGAATACATATTCATATATAAAGGGGGGTAAGTATGGACGGAATGTGTCATTGCGAAAATGAATTATCAGAAATTCAAACAGAAAGAGAATTATATGAATTATCAGAGCTATTTAAAGTATTAGGAGATAGTACACGCATAAAAATTATTTATTTGTTATTTGAAAATGAGATGTGCGTTTGCGACATAGCAGATGAATTAAGTATGACTCAATCCGCTATTTCTCATCAACTAAAAGCACTTAAATTGGCTAGATTAGTTAAGTGTAGACGTAGAGGAAAAACTATATTATATACTTTAGATGATTCGCATGTAACAAATATTTTTAAACTAGGATTGGAACATGTTAGGGGAATTTGTGAATAGTTTAAGGAGGGTATTATGACTGAAGTATTGTTAGAAGGTTTACATTGTGCAGGATGTGCTAGAAAAATAGAAGAAAAATTGCATATATTGCCTAGCATAAAAGATGTAAATTTTAACTTTGCAACAACTAAATTAAAATTTAATCTTGCAGAAAATAATCAGCGAGAAAAAGTGTTAAAAGAAATTCAACAACTAATTGATTCTATAGAAGATGGAGTTACTGTAGTTGATTTGAGTAGGCAAGATGTAGGTGATATTCAAGATAGTAAAAAAGAATTATATAAAATTTTAACCTGTGGAGCAATGTATTTTGTAACATTTTTATATGTGACTATAACACATACAGAAGGGCCTGTAATATTTGGAATATTTTTTGCAATATACCTGCTAATAGGATATGATGTATTATGGTTAGCAGTGAAAAATATATTAAAAGGTAAGTTACTAGACGAGAACTTTTTAATGTGCATAGCGACGGTGGGTGCTTTGGCTATTAATGAGCCAGCTGAAGCTGTGGGAGTTATGATATTTTATAAATTTGGCGAGTATCTGCAAGAACAATCTCTTAAAAAGTCTCGTGCGTCAATTTCAGCTTTGATGGATATTAAAGTTGATACAGCAAATTTAATGGTAGGAACAAATATTGAAAAGGTTGATTGCGAAGATGTTAAAGTAGGTGATGTTTTAGCAGTATATAACGGAGAGAAAGTACCTTTAGATGGATCTATAATAAATGGGACATCTAGCTTAGACACTTCTGCATTAACAGGTGAATCAGTGCCCGTTAATGTTATGTTAGGAGACAATGTTTTATCAGGCAGTATTAATAAAGGTAGTGTTATTTATGTTAAAGTAGAAAAAACGTATAATGATTCTACAGTTGCTAAAATACTAAATTTAATAGAAAATGCAAGTGCAAAGAAATCACGGACAGAGAGATTTATTACGAAATTTGCAAAATATTATACCCCAATAGTAGTGTTAATAGCATTTGCATTAGCATTTCTTCCACCGTTTTTTACGGATATAACGCTAAGTGATTCTATATACAGAGGGTTGATTTTTCTAGTAGTATCTTGCCCATGTGCATTGTTACTATCAATACCTTTAGGATATTTTTGTGGAATAGGATATTCTTCAAAGAATGGTATTCTTATTAAAGGTGGAACTTACCTAGAAATTTTAAAAGATGTTGATACCGTTGTGACAGATAAAACAGGAACGTTAACAAAAGGGGCGTTTGAAGTTGTAGAAATAAAGTCTTATGATGTATCTGAAGAAGAACTTTTAAGATATGCAACTATTAGTCAAATAAATTCTAATCATCCAATTGCTAAATCAATTTTAAAAAGATATGCTCAGCATATAAGTGTAGAAGGAATTTCTGAGTATAATGAGATAAGCGGACAAGGAGTTTCAGTAATTTATAATAATCAGAAAATACTTGCAGGAAATGAAATGTTAATGAATGAGCATAATATTGAAATAATTAAATCTAACCATGTGGGTACTATTGTATATTTGGCTATCGATAATAAGTTTTTGGGTCATATTGCTATAGCAGACACTTTAAAAGAAGATACGATTTCTGGAATAAAACGCTTAAAAGAGGCAGGAATTAAAAATATTATTATGCTAACAGGTGATAATGCCAATGTTGCAAAAGAAATTGGTGATAAGATAGGAATAGATAAAATATTTTCAAACTTACTTCCACAAGATAAAGTTACTAAGTTTGAAGAAATTTTAGAAAATACTAAGCCGAATAAAAAAGTTATATATGTAGGAGACGGTATAAATGATGCACCAGTTCTTGCTAGAGCAGATATTGGAATT
>MDJN01000051.1 GCA_001995005.1 Candidatus Parepulonipiscium sp. PG-Nun2H_MBin03
GCATTAATTTTAGGCAATAAAAGCGATATAGATAGCGAAATTTATAATAGTTATACCTTATCTGGTCTTAGTCACATCTTGGTAATTTCAGGTTTTCATTTAGGATTTATTTATGGAATTTCAATTAAAATTTTTTCCTCCCTAGGATGTTTATACAACACAAGGCGAATTTATTCTTTGGCCGTTATTTGGGGATATTGTATGTTAGTTGGATTTTCAATTTCTTTAACGAGAGCCTGTATCCTGATTACTATAGCTATTGTTGCCGACTTACTTTGGGAAGAAAATGATTTTTATACCAGCTTATCTTTGGCAGCATTAGCTATATTGGTACAAAACCCTTTTGCATTATATTCTGTATCTTTTCAGTTATCTTTTGGAGCAATGATATGCATAGGCATTTTTATGTGGATAAAGGAGCAGTTGAGCGAAAAATATGAGATTAATTTAAATAATATTAGCGCCCTGCTGATGAGTGGAGCAATAACTTTGGGAATAGCTCCTATTTTGAGCTATCATTTTAGTAGTGTTTCTTGGATTGGAATATTTATTAATATATTTATTATGATAATTTTTAGTGGATTAATCGTGTTAATTAGTTCTGTAATCCTAATTGAGTTAGTAAATATAAGTATAGCAAAATATTTAGCTCCTCTTATTATTGCTATTATTAATGGCTGTAATATGTTTGTGGGGGAAGTAGCAAGTTGGTCATGGGGAATAATATATTCAGGAAATGTGACTATCTTTGAGGGTTTGTTGTATTATAGTGTTTTGACATGCATCATTTTGGGAATACTTTATTATCAATATAGAAAACCGTTATGGTCATATAGCATAATAGTTGTGTTAGGTTGTATTTGTGTAAGCTTTATGCCTAATAAATTAGAAATAACTCAGTTGTATGTAGGGCAAGGGGATGCTTCGATTGTTAGGACACCTTCAAATGAAATTATACTGATAGATGGTGGAATAAGGAGTTCAGCCACTAAAATACAAAATCATATATGGTATATGGGCTGTAACGAAATTGGATTAGCTATAGTATCACATGCAGACTTAGACCATATCGGGGGCATTTTAGAGTTAATAAGAAATAATCATCCCATAGATACGGTTGTTATTCCAGCAGTTAATATAGAAGATGAATTATTAGTAGAGCTATATGATTTGTGCAAGCCAAGAAATATATCTATCATCAAGGCATCCCAAGGGGAGAGTATTAATTTTGACGGAGTAACAATAAATGTTATTGCTCCAGAAGTCAATTCAACTAGCACAAATAAAAATGAGAGTTCATTAGTTTTTGAACTTGTATACGAGGACTTTAAAATGCTCTACACTGGCGATATAGGTATGCAAACTGAGGCAAGTATAGATAATTATTTATCTGATATAGATATACTTAAAGTTGCCCATCATGGTTCAATGACCTCGACAAATGAATACTTCCTACAAACAACGAAGCCTGAAGTTGCAATAATAAGTTGCGGGCTTAATAATTGGTATGGCCATCCCTATGGAGGAACATTAGCAACTCTTGATCGTGCTGGGACAGAGGTTTTTAGAACCGATTTGTCTGGTATGATAAAAATTACTGTTGATAAAGATGATATTACAATAACTACGCATATTCCTTAAATACTAAGGAACTTATATATGTTGAGGAGGAATGAGATGTATTTACTATACGGAAATGAAACTTGGATAAAAAACAAAAGAGTTGAAGAATTAAAAGGAACAACGACAGAACAAATGAATTTAAGTATGTTTGAAGGGAAAAATTGTGATGTATCTGCTATTATTGATACAGGAGAAACTTTACCATTTTTTAGTGACACTAAGTGTATAATTGTTAAGGATAGTGGATTGTTTGCAGCTGGACGCAAAGAGCAAACTGATAAGTTGAGTTCTTGGCTTGATAACTTCCCTGAATATTTAGTGCTTATTTTTAGCGAAACTAACGTAGACAAACGTAATAAACTGTACAAAAAAATTAATAAATTAGGTAAGGTTGAAAGTTGTGATTATCCTAATGATATAGAAGTGCGAAAAATAATTAATCAGCTATATCCTAACCCAAAGATAGAAACTTCGATGTTTGAGTATTTTTATCACAGGATGCCCCAAGATATCAATTACATTCTTAATGAGTATAAAAAATTATTGTCTTACTGTGGGGATAACCCTATAACTATAGAGGCTATAGAAATGGCCTGTAGTATAAGTATCGAGAAAAGGGTATTTGATTTGACTCGAGCTATGAGTAGAAAAGATTCACAGGAAGCTTTGAGTATATATTATAACTTGATTGAGTTAAAGGAGTCCCCTATAGGGATACTTGTACTAATAGCTAGAGAATATAGGTTGATATTACAGATTAAGTATTTGTCAAGAAGTAATGCTACTATTAATCAAATTGCGAAAGAAGTAGGATTGCCACTATTTGTAGTCAAAGAGATAATTTCTATTGGTAAGCAGTTTAAGTTTAGTCAATTGCTGGAGATAATTAATTTATGCAGAGAAGTAGATAAAGATATTAAGACTGGTAAAATGGATGCTGTTCAAAGTATAGAAACTTTAATTGTTAGGTGCATTCATTTATGTTGAGTAAAAAAAGTTAAAAATACCTTGTATTGTTTAAAAAATTATGGTATATTAAAAACCGAAAATAAAACACACGCATGCAATGTTACAATAGGTGCTTTTATAAGTTGAGTGTAATTTAATGCATAGCGGCGGTATAACCTAAGGAGGATAAAAACATGGGCGTTATTTCAATGAAACAGTTATTAGAAGCTGGTGTACACTTTGGTCACCAAACAAGAAGATGGAATCCTAAAATGAAGGAGTATATCTTCACTGAAAGAAACGGTATTTATATTATTGACTTGCAAAAAACGGCGAGAAAAATCGATGAGGCTTATGCAGCAATGCGTGAGATTGCTGAAGATGGTGGAAAAGTATTATTTGTAGGTACTAAAAAACAAGCACAAGATTCAGTAAAATCTGAGGCAGAACGTTGTGGTATGTACTATATTAACCATAGATGGTTAGGCGGAATGCTTACTAATTTCCAAACTATTAAAAGTCGTGTAGATAGACTTAAAAAGTTAGAACTTATGGAACAAGATGGCACTTTTGAACTTTTACCAAAAAAAGAAGTTATTGAGCTAAAAAAAGAAATGGTTAAGCTTGAAAACAACCTAGGTGGTATTAAGGAC
>MDJN01000052.1 GCA_001995005.1 Candidatus Parepulonipiscium sp. PG-Nun2H_MBin03
GCAAAACTACCAACTCATGTAGAAATTGATGATAATCATTATGAAATAGTAAAACGTTCAGTTATTTTATTAGAGCAAATCAGAACTATAGACAAAAAAAGGTTAAAAGAAAAAATATGTCATTTGGATAAAAAACTAATGGAACAGGTTGATAAAGCTATTTTAGTTAGCTTTCACATAGGTACATAGACTATGATATTTCATTAGTTTGGTTATAAAAGACTAGTCCTCTAGTCTTTTAATTATGTTAACGGATATTTTATTTTAGTAAGTTAGGAGAAGAGAATGAAAAATATAGCTTCAAAATTAGGTGATAGCCTTAAAAGCACATACAAAGAAGTCAGTAATCAAACCCAACATACACTAGATTTTACAAAAGATAAGGCAGAGATTATAGCATTAAAAAATGACTTAAAAAGACTATACTTAAGTTTGGGGATATGTTATTTTGATTATAAAGTTGAGCAAATTGAGTTTGATGAGGAAAACTTATTTAGCCAAATTGACGATTTGCATCAACAAATATATGAGTTAGAGAATATATTAGAGACTACTAAAAAGACGCAAAAGGACAGTTTTAGTGAATTTAAGCACGAAGTAAAATCTACTTGGCAAGAAGAAAGTAACGTCGCTAATAATTTAAAATTTTGTGCAAACTGTAATATGGGTAATCCCTTAGAGAATACAATATGTAGTAACTGTGAGACATCTCTAGACTAATTAAGAAAGAAGGTATGATATGTGAAAAAACTAACAATACAATCGAAACAAGTAATTGATTATGCTCAGTATATAATGGAACAATTTAATCACAAGTATTTAGGAACAGAACATTTATTAGTAGGACTTTCACATGTAGAAGGCTCTGTGTCTAAAAAAGCACTTAATAATTATAAAATAACTGAAGATGACCTTATACAAAAAATAAGAGAAGTTATAGGTAAGTCTAGTATTAATGACCAAGTAAACAGAGGATTTACTCCTAGAATGCTAGTTATACTAGAAAAAAGTGAACTGCTGGCAAAAAAAATAGGTGCTGATAAAGTAGGTACGGAACATTTATTGATGATTTTGTTAAAGGAAACAAATTCTATAGCAGTACGTATATTAGAATTATTACATGTGGACATAACAAAACTTTATGCTAGTCTTAATAGCATAGTGGCTACAGACAGGGTAAAGGATGTAACTTTTCATGTTCAAACCACTAAAGAAAACACAGCAAGCTTAACTCCTACCCTTGATAAATACAGCCGAGATTTAACTCAACTTTCTATAATGGGCAAATTTGATCCTATAGTTGGTAGAGAAGATGAGATAGAAAGAATTATACAAATATTATCTAGACGAACCAAAAATAATCCTTGTTTAGTTGGAGAGCCTGGTGTTGGTAAAACAGCAGTGGTGGAAGGACTAGCACAAAAAATTGTACAAGGCGAAGTTCCTAGCACGCTTAAAGATAAAAGGGTTGTGGCATTAGATTTATCAAGTCTTATAGCAGGGACACGTTACCGAGGAGAATTTGAAGAGAGAATAAATAAAGTAATAAAAGAGATAACAAATAGCCAAAATATGGTTATATTTATAGATGAATTGCACACTATTATAGGTGCGGGGTCTGCAGAAGGCACAATGGATGCTTCAAATATATTAAAACCATCCCTAGCAAGAGGCGAGTTGCAACTAATAGGAGCCACAACTTTAAATGAATACCGAAAATATATAGAAAAAGATGCAGCCCTAGAAAGAAGATTTCAACCAGTTAAGGTTGAAGAGCCAACAGTATCGGAAACGCTTATAATTTTAAATGGAATAAAAAAGCAGTATGAAGATCATCATCAAGTTACAATAACTGAAGATGCAATATCGTCTGCAGTAAAATTGTCACATAGATATATAAATGATAGGTATTTACCAGATAAGGCTATAGATTTATTAGACGAAGCATCGTCTCGTGTGAGACTTAGAGCATATATTTCACCAGATAAAATTAAAGATGCGGAAAAAAGATTATTAGAAGTTTCAGCAAAAAAAGAACAGGCAATAATACAAGAAGAGTACGAGCTTGCGGCTAGTATTAAAAAAGAAGAAAATTCAATAAAAAAGTTGTTGGAAGAACTTACAAGAGAGTGGGAAGAAGGGCAAGATAAGGATAGCCAACAAGTTACAGAAGACGATATTGCAGATGTTGTTAGCAAATGGGTTAATATTCCTGTGAAAAGACTTGCAACGGAAGAAACTGAAAAACTGAAAAACTTAGAGCAAGAACTGCACAAACAAATTATTGGACAAGATGAAGCTATAGTAAGCATATCAAAAGCAGTAAGACGTGGCAGAATAGGGCTTAAAGACCCAAAAAGACCAATTGGCTCATTTTTATTTTTAGGACCAACTGGGGTTGGAAAAACAGAACTTACAAAAGTTTTAACCTCAAGTTTATTTGGTGATGAGAATGCAATGATTAGAATTGACATGAGTGAGTATATGGAAAAACACTCTGTATCTAAACTAATAGGGTCTCCACCAGGATATGTTGGATATGAAGAGGGAGGACAGTTAACTGAGAAAATACGTCGTAAGCCGTATAGCGTAATATTACTAGATGAAATAGAGAAGGCTCATCCGGACGTTTTTAATATTTTATTACAAATACTAGATGATGGACATATAACTGATTCAACAGGCAGAAAAATAGACTTTAAGAATACAATTTTAATTATGACTTCAAATATAGGTGCAAGACATATAATTACTCCTAAGCGTATGGGATTTGTGGATGCAACAAATAAAGATAAAGAGTATAAAGATATGAAAAAAACTGTTATGGAAGAAGTTAAAAAATTGTTTAGGCCAGAATTTTTAAATAGATTAGATGAAACTATAGTATTTCATCCGCTTAATGCAGAACATATAGAAGAAATTGCTGAAGTTATGACTAAAGCTTTAATAACTAGGATTTCAAAAAATGTCGGGATTAATTTACAAATCAAAGAAGATGCAATAAAGCTTTTGGCACAAAAAGGATTTGATCAAGCATACGGTGCACGACCTTTAAGAAGAGTAATTCAATCAGAAATAGAAGACCAACTAGCAGATAAGATGATAGAAGGAGAAATAATAGAAGGTGATACAATAAATATTGAGGTAGATGCAGAAAAAATAATTTTTTCAAAATAATGTTTTACTATTTACACAAACTTGTGTATAATAGAGATAGAAGAAAACTTCATTCAGTGGGGATTTTAACCCCATCACTGAATGTTAGTTGCCTTAATCTGAAAAGATTATTTGCTCTTTATCTCACTGTCTAAGAGACGGGGAGTATTAGAGCAAGTTCTGTCAGATAAAATATACGATATATGGAGGAGCTAATATGCCAGTTATAGAAGAAATAATTCGTAAAAACGATGACAATTCATTAAGTTTTGGTAATTATAAACTTGATAAAAAAACAAAAGTTTTAGATTTTTTGGTGGATGATAGTAAATACAAGGCTAAGAGCTTTAGAGAAGTTACCAAACTTAAAAAAGATGGTAAACTTGTATATGAATCAATTCCTGGAACAGTAATACACAATTTTATAACTAATGAGCATAAGACAACTTTCAATATAGAAGGTTATGCGAACACACAAATTACACTAGAACTAACTCCAAAGCAGACATATGAATTTAAAGTGGATGATGAAGTGGTAGCCCTTATTAAAGCGACTCCGACTGGAAAAATTAATCTGACTATCGAAGCGACTGACGATCCTAAATTTATTGAATTAAATAAAAAATAGTTTAATAATAATTAAAATGGTGCTATGAGATATATAGTACCATTTTTTTATGTATATTTGTTAAAACTAATTAGCTTATACAAAATATACAAATAATAACCATGATTAATTAAATATAGTATTTAGATACTAATATTTATTTTTATTTAAATATTAGTAAAAAAATATAAAAATATTATAAAGTATATGTACGATTTAGTTATATTGTGATATAATATATATACT
>MDJN01000053.1 GCA_001995005.1 Candidatus Parepulonipiscium sp. PG-Nun2H_MBin03
ACCTCTTTTATCTTTTTACTTTATTGTATAACATAATACATGTAAATTTTGTAAAAATAAGTAAACCTTGCAAAAAAAGATACGACATATAATCGTATCTTTAGACTTCTGTATAAAAAATCATTCTAAACAGCATCCGCCTATAAATTCTCTAATAATAGAATTACCAGGGATTTCTGTAGTATCTATTCCTAAGAAATATTCTAGGAATTTAAGCAATCTTTTTGCCTCATCATAGTAAGGAGAGGTCCTACTTACGCTAAATAGTAATGCTTCCGCTTTTTGTTTTAATGCGGCTAATTCATAAACTAAAACGCTATTAAACATAACGTCTGCGGCTTCTTGAAACGGAAATATATTTCTTTCTTCTCCCCTTCGCACAGATGCCCACATAGCTAATGTCTCTTCTGGATTTATCCCTCTATACGTATTGTCTCGTATCATCCTTCTCATAAGGCGTGTATCCGTTGTTGGAATTCTATTATGGTTATCAATGTTAAGCTGAGTTAGAGCACTCACATAAATTTTATACTTCTTATCTTTTTCTATGCTACTACTTATTACCTCATTTAGTCCATGTATCCCCTCTATTACTAATACTTCATCTTCTCCTAAGCTTAATAATTTACCCTTATACACCCTTTTTCCTGCTTTAAAATCATAACTTGGCATTTCTATTACTTTGCCTTCAACTAGTTGTTTTAGATGCATATTAAACAAATCTGTATCAACTGCTTTTATAGATTCAAAATCATATTCACCATTTTCATCAACCGGTGTAAATTCATGATTTACAAAATAATCGTCCATTCCTATTAAAACAGGTTTTAGTCCATTTACTCTTAATTGTATACATAAACGTTTAGAAAAAGTAGTTTTACCAGAAGATGATGGTCCTGCTATTAATATAACTTTTTTTGTACCCGCAGACACTATATCATCAGCAATATTAGCTATCTTTTTCTCATGCAAGGCTTCTTGAGTTCTTATCAATTCTCCAATATCACCTGCTACAATTTTATCATTTAATTTTGAAACTACATCTACGCCTAAAATTCTAACCCAATGTTTAGATTCTGTAAATATCTCAGATAATTTAGGCTCATATTTTTTAGGTGCAATTTTAGTAGTATTTTCTCTATCTGGAAACGATAATATAAAGCCGTGTTTATGTGCATATAAATCAAATACTTTAAGGCATTCTGTATTTGGTACCATATATCCGTAAAAGTAGTCTCTTATACCTTCTAAAATATAAGTGTTTATCGTAGAATAACGCCTATATCTAAATAACTCGCTTTTATCCAATTGCCCTTTTTCTTCAAATAATGTTATTGCATTATCAACTGAAATAGCTTCTTTTAGGATAGGTAATTTTTTTTCCACTAGTTCTTGCATTTTCTTTTTTATAACAGGGATATTTTCTTCCACATTAAATTGAGAGTTTTTAAATTCTCCAAAATATCCATCTGAAATATGATGATTAATTATAATATCTTCATTAAATAATAGTTTAATAGCTACAATTAACAAAAAACTGGCACTTCTTTGATATATTTTCATTCCGTCTTTGTCTGATAACAATATAGGAGTAACATCAGTACTTGTTAATCTGCTACATAGTTCTATTAAACCTCGCTTATCTTTAAATGCCATAATTTCTTGGTTAGGATAATTTTCTTTTGCATAATCATAATAAGTCTGCATCATAATTTCCTCCTTTTCTTACTACTACAATATTTTAAATACTTCACCACTAATTGTTGTGCCAATTACGTCTATATCTTCTAAGTTAGCCTTTAAATATTCACACAGTACAGGAATTACAATCTTTTCACTATTATAATGGCCTACATCCAAAACAATTAGATTATTTTCTAAAGCACTTTGGGCTTCATGAAATTTCACATCTGCTGTAATGTAAACTTGCGAAACTTCACTTGCTTGTTTAATAAAATCTGCCCCACTTCCTGAACATACTGAAAGTGTAGAAATTTTATCTGTTGTACTTCCTATAACTCGTATAAAATTAGCACTAAAATATTTTTTTACTTTCTGTATAAGTTGTTCTAAGTCTATAGGTTCTATTTTCCCGACTCTTAAAAAATTATGTAAAACCGTAGGGTTATTAATTCCTAAGTTTTTACATATTATATCATTTATGCCTCCTGATGCTTTATCTAAATTAGTATGCATAGCAATAAAGGTAATATCATTTTGTATTAGTTTTCTAATTATACTACCCTCTTTACTTTCAAAATCAATTTTTTTCAGGGCCGAAAAAATAAATGGATGATGTGCTATAATACAATCTACTTGTAGAGATATAGCCTCATCTAGAATAGACTCATTAATATCTAAGACGCACATAATTTTACTAACCGTACATTTTTTGGACCCTACCAAAATTCCTACATTATCCCACTCTTCGCTTATCTCAAACGGTGCTAATATATCTAATATATTAATAATATCGTCTATTGTATACATTTTATTGTCTCCTTATAAATTTGTATGTCTTGTTGCAACTTATCAGATTCAGCCCCTTCAGTTGCTAATTGTTTAGTAATTAACTCAAATTTTTTTTGTTCATTAGATAAAAATTTTCTAAAAAATATATTTCCCTCTTTTATATTATGAAATCCGTACTCATAGTAGCATTCTTTATCATATATTTCCAGTCCTTTTTCTGCTACTATAATTGTATAATATTTTTCCATATCTTCTAAAAAAGTCTCATCAATAATTTTAAATCCTTTTTCATGCAAAAATTTTCTTACTTTATTATGAGCATTTTGCGGTTGTAATATTAATCTAGTTGCATTAGAACTAATTTCTATATTATTACTTAATATTTCTGTAATCAAATACCCCCCCATACCAGCTATAATTATTGTATCTATATTATCTGATAATTTATAATTTGATAATCCATTACTTATCCTAAGTTCAATATTACTTAAATGTTTGGTATTTGATTTAGCAATTTCTAGAGGTCCTGTATTTATGTCACTTGCAATCACACTACTAGCAATGTTATTATCAATTAAATATTTTGCAACATATCCATGATCTGTACCTATATCTGCAACTTTACTATTTTGTGGCACATACTTTACTATGCCCAATAACCTCTTTGTCATATCTGTCCTTTCTCAAAAAAATAGAAGTTGTATTCCAACTTCTATTCTAAATAATCCCTTAGTTTTTTGCTTCTACTAGGGTGGCGTAACTTTCGTAATGCTTTTGCCTCAATTTGACGAATGCGTTCTCGTGTAACATTAAATTCATGACCAACTTCTTCTAATGTTCTGGCTCTACCATCGTCTAAGCCAAATCTTAATTTTAATACTTTTTGCTCACGTTCTGTAAGTGTATCTAAAACTTCAATTAATTGTTCTTTAAGCAGTGTAAATGCAGCAACTTCAGACGGAACAGGGGCATCTTCGTCTGGTATAAAATCTCCAAGATTTGTGTCTTCTTCTTCTCCTATAGGAGTTTCTAGGGCAACAGGTTCTTGAGATATTTTCATAATTTCTCTTACTTTAGCAACAGTTAAGTCCATTTCCTTTGCAATTTCTTCAGGTTGTGGGTCTCTTCCCAATTCTTGCAAAAGTTGTCTTGATACTCTCATTAATTTATTTATAGTCTCAACCATGTGCACAGGTATTCGGATTGTACGTGCTTGGTCTGCAATTGCTCTTGTAATAGCTTGCCTAATCCACCAAGTGGCATAAGTACTAAATTTATAACCCTTTTTATAATCAAATTTTTCCACAGCCTTAATTAACCCTAGATTTCCTTCTTGAATTAAATCTAAAAATAGCATTCCACGTCCGACATATCTTTTTGCTATACTAACTACTAATCTTAAATTAGCCTCGGATAAACGTTTTCTAGCTTCTTCGTCCCCTAATTCTATTCGTTTAGCCAATTTTATTTCTTCTTCTCCTGATAAAAGTGGCACCTTACCAATCTCTTTAAGGTACATTCTTACTGGGTCATCTATATTAATTCCTTCTGGTAAAGTAAAATCAATAACCTCATCTTCTTTTTCAATATCTACTAATTCTCCTATAATGTCTATGCTTTGAGCTTCTAAATATTCATAAACTTGTTCTATCTTAGTAGGTTCTAATTCAAGATCGGAAAATGCATCTGTTATATCTTTTTGTTCTAATACTCCGTTTTTATCTTTTGCTAATATTAAAAGTTGGTCTAGTCGGATTTTAAACGTCATTTTTTGTTGCTGTTGCATTTCATCTTTCAATATACTCACAGTCCTTTCCTGTCTACTATTTTAACCATTTATTGGCACAATATTCAATTTTGCAATAAACTTTTGATATAAGATAAGATTTTTCATTTCATCTACATTAGTTGTAGTTGACAATTGTTGCTTAATATATCTTAAATTTAATTGTTTAAGAGTGTCATTAATCATCTTATATAATTTTTGCGAATCATTGTATCTTTTATCTTTTCCTAAAATCAATTTCGAAATTATTTGTTGATCTTCAATTGTTAGTGAAGGAAGTTTTTCAATATTAATTTCTGTATTGGTATTTAAAGAGTCTAAAATACATTTGGCAATTTCTCTTTTTATTCCTATATCAAATAATTTTTCATGTATATGCTCTTTAATATGGGGAAATACCTCTTTATGATGGTAAAGAGCTGATAATAAGTCAACTTGCAAATCTGATTTGTTATGATGGTTTTCGTAAACATTAGCATTATCTTTTGTTGGTTTTTTTATATATCTCTTTTTAAGAGCTGCTTCAATAGCAGTTTTTTCTATATTATAATGTTTAACCACTTCTTCAACATATACTAATTGTTCTATACTACTTTCAATGGTAGCTAGAATGTCAGTGGCTTCTTCTAAAAATTTTATTTTCTCTTGAACTATATTAATATTATATTTAAGTTGTATTTCTAGAATTTGGTACCATATATCACTTTGTGCATTTTCTATCTGTATCATTAATTTTTCTATGCCATATTTTGACACAAATTCGTCTGGGTCTTTTACATCTAATAAAGATACTACCTTTACACTAATTCCTTCATTCCTTAGTATAGGTATGGCACGTAAAGTAGCTTTTTGACCTGCAGTATCATTATCATAAATTAAAACAACTTGTGTAGTGTATCTTTTTAATAGTTTAGCTTGTGAAATAGTTAAAGCAGTACCTAATGACGCTACACTTTGTGTAAATCCTACTTGATGCATG
>MDJN01000054.1 GCA_001995005.1 Candidatus Parepulonipiscium sp. PG-Nun2H_MBin03
CACCATGCGGTACACGTAGAGAAGTGTCTCTTACCTCACGTACTTTTTCACCAAAAATAGCACGTAACAAGCGTTCTTCTGCTGTTAGTTCAGTTTCACCTTTTGGAGTCACACGGCCTACCAATATATCACCTGAACGAACTTCTGCTCCTACACGGATAATACCTCGTTCATCTAAGTCTTTTAGAGCATCCTCACTTGTATTTGGAATGTCACGAGTTATTTCTTCTGCCCCTACTTTTGTGTCTCGTGCCTCTACCTCATATTCTTCTATATGAACTGAAGTATATATATCTTCTTTTACTAAACGTTCACTTAGCAAAATAGCATCCTCAAAGTTGTATCCTTCCCAAGTCATAAACCCAATTAATGGATTTTGACCTAAAGCCAATTCACCATTATCCGTAGACGGACCATCAGCGATTATTTCGCCTTTTTTAACTCTATCCCCTTTATTAATAAGTGGACGTTGGTTTATACAAGTACCTTGGTTACTTCTTGTAAATTTAGTTAAATTATATATACGTTTTTTACCCGTATCTTGCAAAATAACTATCTTATTAGCCGTTACACTTTCTGCTATGCCATCTTCTTCAGCTATTACCAAAACTCCTGAATCCCTTGCCGCTTTATGCTCCATCCCAGTTCCTACGATAGGGCTATTTGTTTTTATCAATGGTACTGCTTGACGTTGCATATTAGCACCCATTAACGCACGATTAGCATCATCATTTTCTAAGAATGGTATCATAGCAGTCGCCACAGATACAATTTGCCTTGAAGAGATGTCCATCAAATCTATCTCTTTATAATCAAATTCTAATATTTCTTCTCTTCTACGAGCTGTAACTTTGGTATTTATAAAGTGCATTTCATCATCTAACGGTTCCGTAGCTTGACAAACAGTATAATTTTCCTCTTCATCAGCAGTAATATACTTAAATTCATTTGTAACTATAGGTTCTCCGTTATCATCTCTTTTTACAAGCCTATATGGTGCTTCTATAAATCCATATTCATTAATCCTTGCAAATGTTGCAAGCGAGTTAATCAAGCCTATATTCGGGCCTTCTGGTGTTTCTATAGGACACATACGCCCGTAATGTGAGTAATGGACGTCACGCACTTCAAATCCTGCACGCTCTCTTGATAGTCCTCCTGGCCCCAGGGCAGAAAGTCTACGCTTATGTGTAAGTTCTGCAAGTGGATTATTTTGATCCATAAACTGAGATAATTGTGAACTTCCAAAAAACTCCTTAACCGATGCAGTTACAGGACGAATATTAATAAAGCTTTGTGGATTCACGGGTTCATCTGTTTGGATTGTCATTCTTTCTCGAACTACTCTTTCCATTCTGGATAAACCTAGCCTAAATTGATTTTGCAACAATTCACCTACAGCCCTTATTCTTCGGTTACCTAGGTGGTCTATATCATCTTTAGTACCTATGCCATATTCTAAATTAATAACATAATTCATTGATGCAAATATATCTTCTAAAGTAATATTTTTAGGAATTAATTCATTTAATCGTTGTTTAATTATTTGTTTTTGTTCGTCTAAGTCATCATAATTTTCTATAATTTCTGCAAGTATTGGATAATAAACATTTTCTCTTATACCTAGTTCTTGTTTATCAATATCTATAAAATGGGATATATCTACCATCTGATTTGTAAGCACTACAACTGGTCTATCAACTTCGTTAATTGATATTTTTACATTAGATGTTCCTGTATTTTGGATTTTATCTGCCAAGCCAGCGGATATTTTATCACCTTTTTGAGCTATTACTTCTCCTGTAAATAAATCAACTACATCTTCAGCTAATGTTAGCCCTCTAACTCTATTTCTAAGAGCTAATTTTTTATTAAATTTATATCTCCCTACTCTTGCCAAGTCATACCTTCTAGGGTCAAAAAACATATTAGCAAGCAAAGTCTGTGCACTTTCCACAGTTGGCGGTTCACCAGGTCTTACCCTTTTGTATACTTCAAGCAAGCCTTCTTCATATGTCTTAGTGGAGTCTTTTTCAATAGTAGCAAGAATTTTTGGTTCTTCCCCAAACATTTCTATTATCTCAATGTCGCTGCCTAGGCCCAGTGCACGCATTAGTACCGTAACTGGCACTTTTCTATTTCGGTCAACTCTTACTGAAAATATGTCGTTAGAATCTGTTTCATATTCAAGCCATGCACCTCTGTTTGGAATAACTGTAGTTGAAAATAATCTTTTACCTACTTTGTCACGTTCTTGGTCATAATAAATCCCTGGCGAACGCACAAGTTGACTTACTATAACACGTTCTGCACCATTAATAATGAAAGTACCATTTTGAGTCATAAGAGGCAAGTCACCCATAAAGACCTCATTATCCATACTTTCACCTGTTTCTTTATTATACAAACGTACTCGCACTTTTAATGCTGTTGCATAATTAACATCTTTTTCTTTAGCTTCTTCAATAGTATACTTAGATTTAGATTCAAGAGAGAAATTGACAAATTCTAACATTAAGTTCCCATTAAAGTCTGTAATCGGAGATATGTCATGAAAAACTTCTCTTAATCCCTCATCCAAAAACCATTGGTAAGAATCCTTTTGTACTTCAATCAAATTTGGTATTTCAAAAATCTCATCTGTTAATGCATAATTCATACGCACTTGTCTGCCCGTCATTATCGGACTTATTTTAGATTTTTGCATGTGTACTTCACCCCTAGCAAAATTTATAATTTAAAAATATGCAACTTAAAATATTCTTATTTACACAAATATAACAAATAGATATTTATATAAATAAAAACACAAATAAATATTTGTTTTCCTAAGAAATTACCTAATGAGTCTTTCTTCCCATTAAAATAGACGCATTTTAAAATGCTATCAGAAAACATATAAGAAGTCAAGTCCTTTTTTAGTTTTTTTACATAACTTTCCAAAGGCACTCTCTTAGAAATAGATAGAAAAAGACTATAAAACTCTTTGTGGTTTTATAGCCTCCGCATATAGCTTATTTAAGTGTTACTTTTGCTCCAACGTCTTCTAGCTTAGCTTTAATAGCTTCTGCTTCTTCTTTAGGAAGTCCTTCTTTAATAATCTTAGGAGCTCCTTCTGCAACGTCTTTTGCTTCTTTCAATCCAAGTCCTGTAAGTTCACGTACCACTTTAATTACTTTGATTTTTTCTGAGCCTGTCTCTGTTAATTCAACATCAAACTCTGTTTTTTCCTCAGCTGCTGCCGCTGGACCAGCTGCTACCATAACACCTGCTGCTGCTGATACTCCAAATTCCTCTTCACAAGCTGTTACTAAATCATTTAATTCTAAAATAGTTAATTCTTTGATTGCATCAATAATTTCATTGATAGATAATTTTGCCATTATAGTACCTCCATAAATTTTTCTCAATATTAATAATGTTTTTACTGCTCTTCTTTTTCAGCAATTTGCTTAACAACACGTGCAAAGCTTGAAATAGGCGATTTGAAGCTTCCTAGTAATCTTCCTAGCAATTCTTCTCTTGGAGCGATATTTCCTATTGCAGCAATTCCTTTTGCATCATAGTACGTTCCTTCTACTACACCTGCTTTATATTCTAATTTATCATTAGTTTTTGCCACTTCTGATAAAATACGTGGACCTGCTGTTGCATCTGTTTTGCTAATTGCTATTGCTGTTGGGCCTTCTAGATGTTTTGAAAGCTCTGCAAATTCTGTACCTTCTATAGCACGAGCAATCATGCTGTTTTTATATACTTTATATACAACGCCCGCTTCTCGTAAAGACTTACGAAGAGCAGTATCTTGCCCTACTGATAATCCTCTATAATCTACTAGAGCAATTGAACTTGCACCATCTATCTGGTCTTTAATTTCATTTACAATGGCTTGTTTTGCATTTGCATTTGCATTAATCATAAATTTACTACCCAAAATCTTCCCTTTTGAGTAAACTCCTTTCTTCATAAGATAAAAACATACGACAAAAATGTCACTTAGCTTTTCTGCGCAGGCTAAGTGACATATATATTTTATATATAACCTCGGTAGGTTGTGTACGTTATGCTTAAAGCACCTACTGTCTGCGGCAGATTATTCAATTTGTTTCGTCAAAATACTATCATATTCTAACGAACTTGTCAACTACTATATGACTATTATTAGCTAAGTCGACTAGGGTTTATTCTAATCCCAGGTCCCATTGTTGCAGATATGGCTACACTTCTTAAGTATTGCCCTTTTGCAGCAGATGGTTTAGCTTTTATAACAGCACCTATTAATGTGTGGAAGTTATCTTGCAACTTTTCTTTTCCAAAAGATGCTTTACCGATTGGAACGTGAATTATATTTGTTTTATCAAGACGATACTCTATTTTACCAGCTTTAATGTCATCAATAGCTTTTTTTACATCCATTGTAACAGTACCAGCTTTTGGGTTTGGCATAAGACCTTTTGGCCCTAATACACGACCTAATCTACCCACAACACCCATCATGTCTGGAGTCGCCACAACAACATCAAATTCAAACCAACCTTGGTTTTGAATCTTAGGTATTAATTCGTCCGCTCCTACATAATCTGCTCCTGCAGCTGTTGCCTCATCTGCTTTAACTCCCTTTGCAAATACTAATACCCTAACAGTTTTACCTGTACCATGTGGCAATACAACTGCTCCACGAACTTGTTGATCAGCATGTCTTGAATCTACTCCTAATTTTATATGCGCTTCTACTGTTTCGTCAAATTTTGCTACCGCAGTTTTTTCTACTAGAGTAAACGCTTCTTCTGTATCATATAGAGTATTGCTCTCAACTAATTTTGCAACCTCCTGATATTTCTTGCCTCTTTTCATTATTGTTACCTCCTTGTGGTATTCGCGGGGAACTCCCTCCCACTCGCGTGCACTTACTTATTATTTTACAACTATTCCCATAGAACGAGCTGTTCCCGAAATCATGCTCATAGCAGCCTCTATGCTACCTGCATTAAGGTCTGGCATTTTAATTTCTGCAATCTTTCTTATCTCATCTTCTGAAAGAGTCGCTACTTTAGTTTTGTTCGGCACTGCTGAGCCTGATTTTAGTTTAGCTGCCTTTAATAATAATACTGCTGCAGGCGGAGTTTTTGTAATAAAAGAAAATGTTCTATCTTGATAAACTGTAATAACTACCGGTATAATCATACCTGCATCTTTATTAGTTCTCTCATTAAACTCTTTAGTAAACTGAGCAATATTAACACCATGCTGACCTAATGCTGGCCCAACTGGTGGTGCTGGCGTTGCTTTACCAGCTGGAATTTGTAATTTAATCATTCCTGTTACTTTTTTAGCCATACTGACTTCATCCTCCTAAATTTGTGGTATTTGCGGGAAACTCCCTCCCACTCGCACGCTTACTTTGTAATACATTTTACATAATTTTTTTGATATCATCAAAAGACACTTCTAAAGGAAATTCACTACCAAATCCCATAATCGACACTATAACTCTCTCGTTAGTCTCGTTGATTTCTTTGATAATTCCTTCTGAGCCTACAAAACTACCTGATATAACTTGTACTAAATCTGCTAATAAAAATTTCGATTTAAACATTGAAACATCAATGCCCATCTTCTCAATTTCACCTAGCGAGAGTGGTACAGGTTTAGAATCCGGTCCTACAAACCCAGTTACTCCTCGTGTATTCCTAACTACGTACCATGCATCATCTGTCATTGTCATTTTGATTAACACATACCCAGGGAATACTTTTCTGCTAACCATCTTTGTGACACCGTTTTTTTCTTCAGCCTCATCATGCATTGGAATTTCGACTTGTTGGATTAACTCTTGCATATTGCGATTTTTGATAGCTTTTTCAATATTTACTTTTACTTTATTTTCATATCCTGAGTATGTGTGCACCACATACCATTTTGCTTCATCCATAAAGCAAATCCTCCTGTCAAATCCACTGGTGCAAATACACCATTGCATTACTAAATAAAAGATCCATCAAAAACAATATTATAGCAACAAAAATTGATGTTACAATAACTGTAGTTGTTTTTGAACTCAGCTCTTTTTTAGTAGGCCAAATTATTCTTTTACTTTCTGCGGTAAAATCTTTAAAAAACTTGCCCATAACTATCTTCCTCCCTGGCATACTTTGCACATAAGATTACTTTTTAGTTTCTTTGTGCGGGGTATGTGTTTTACAAAATTTACAATATTTTTTCGTTTCCATACGGTCAGGATGTGCTTTTTTATCCTTTGTCATGGAATAGTTTCTTCGCTTGCAATCTTCACAAGCTAAGGTAATTTGTACTCTCACGTTCAACACCTCCACATTAATTACACATTAAAAATTGCCATAAAAAAAAGACCTATTTAGGCACGACTTCACTATATCATACCAAAATAAGTCCGTCAAGTATATATTTCTAAATTTTTTCAAAAGCTTTATATCTTTGCGTTGCATAAGTAGACTTTTTTTTAATTTCCAATACTCCTAGTTTTTGCTGTAAATCTTTTTCCATGGTCTCTACATTACTTTTTTCGCTAGCAATTATACTCTCACGTAGGCGTAACACTTCATTTACTAAGCCTTTAATTTTTATTAGTTGACTTTTGTTTTCTGGTTGTATCAAAAAAGGCTTAACTGTTATATATAATTCTTCAAATTCAGCTTCTATTTGTTGTATATTTTCTGTAAGTTCTTCTTTGTTTTTTGCCATATCTTCCATCATATTAAAACTGTTATTTATATTAAAACTATTACATAGTATTTGACTTTCATTTAATGTAATAGTTTCTACTTGAGTTAATAGTCGTATAACGTCGTGTAAATAATTTTCTAGTCTAGTGGTTTCGTTTATCAAAAAATATTCCCTCCTCATAAGTGTTACCATACGCATTTTGATATGCATTATTGAGGTGTTGCTTATTTCGCATTTTTTTTAGTTCTTTTTTAGTTTGGTCTCGTAGTTTAGCGTATGCTTCTACATTTTTATTGTGCAGTTGTATAATTTCCTCTCTAATAGAGTTGTATTCTACATTGTTCTTATCTATTTTATGCTTATTCTCTATCAATTTTATAATCAAAGCTTCTCTTTTCTCAATCAATCTATCAACACGTTCTAAATTTTCTTCGGCAATATATTTTGCTTGTTGTTTAGTTAATTCTAAAATATCTGTATACAATTTTTTTTGGTCATCCAATGCTATCCCTCCTTATAAAATTATTATTACCTGCTACCTAAATTATCATTCTTATTTCACATACAAATAACTCTAAAAAATGAATTTTAGAGTTATCTTTTTATAATTTTATGTCTAGTCTACTTCCTATATTAGTATCTATTGATACCGTTCGCATCATATCCGACATGGTGTTTGCTGTTTCTTCCACCATATCTAATCCTATTTTTGTTAATGCTACATTTACTTGCAAGTTTGCACTTGCCTGGCTTAATGCCGACGAAATTCCCGCTATATCCAAATTATCTCCCTACTTTCTTTCGTCCACAAATAGTCCGGCTGCATCCCACATTTTCGCTAACATATCTAGAACTTTTTCAGACGGAATTTCTCTTATTACTTCTGAAGTGTCTCTGTCTACTACTTCTACAACCATTCTATTAGTTGCTGAATGTTGAGAAAATTTCAAGTCTTTAAACTGCAAATCAACACTTTCTCCAGCGTCTGCAAGAACTTGTTCCGCTGCCTTAATAAGTTGCTCATGCTTTTGACGCATGCTATTTTTTGAATCATCATCTTCTTTATTAGAATTAGATTGATTATTAGATTGTTTTTGCGATGTAATTTCTTGGATTTGTGGCTTATTAGCGTTAGTCGTTTGCATATTTACAATATTTTGACTAGTCTTTTGTTCTTGTTGTACTATATCATTCTTTATAGCTTGCACTTTCATGCCCCCTCTTGTATTATATTTAGGATACCATCCTAGAAATTATATCGGCTAAAAAAGTTTTTTTCTTTATTATTTGTTTATAAATTTCAAAAATCCCATTGTGTTTCTTTAAGCATGTTTTTTACTCTTTCTACAGTAAATCCTCTACCATTTTTAGTTTCTGTGCTTATATCTCTAGGGTTAACTCCGACTTCTGCATATAGTTGATTTGCACCTGAAAGCAGACTAATTTGGTTTGGTTCATGTACACCCATGGCTCTGGTTGGTCTTACAACTATTGTCGACACTGCCACTACTTTAGCTAGCTCAAGTTCTGATATTTCCTCTTGCATTCCTAATACAGTATTTTTAACGGAAACTCGTCTCATACTTGCCATTACGCTTACAGGATATTTTGTGGCACGTATAATTTCATCTGCTATTTCTTCTTTTGTATGCTCTGCTCCTATAGGCTCTACACAATAATATAATTCTAATCCCACTTCTTTAATTGCATCTAGCGTAGCAATTCTTATATTTATATCTAAATCAGTGTCTATGCCTTCACGCAATCGGCAAATATGGTATATTGCATCAAATCCTACATCTTTTAATTGTTGTGCCTGCTCAACGTTAAAGTCTCCTGTGTTTCCAATCATTCTGATATTTTCTGGTAACTTTGGCTTAACTTGCTTTGCAATATCTAAATACTCATCAAATGAATAACTTGCCGTAGTCATCAAAAATACTTCTGTTACCCCTAAATCTATAGCAAGTTGCACTTCTTTTAATAAATTGTCTATATCTACTCTTTTGCCTACTCTTTCTCCTGCCACATCTTTTGCTAACGAACAAAATTTACAATTTGCTGTACACGCAGATAAATCAATTCCCACTTGAATAAAGATTACGCCCTTATTATTAAATTTTTTTCTAGAATAACTATTGGCTAAGCTAATTAATTTGTAAAACTCTTCTGAACATACATCTACTTCTAATAATCTTATTATTTCTTCTTTAGTTAACTCCACCTCTAATTGTATCTTTTTAAAAATCTCCCTCATAAACATCCTCCTATACAATGGCCAAATACATTGTAATATATATAAATTTATTCGGCTATTTATTATCTATCTTTAGATATTATACCACGATATAAAATATTCATCAATTAAACTAAGTTAATATCACTCTAAAATCTCTATTTCAGCACAAAAAAAGAGCTAACTTAATAGCTCCTTGATAGATTATTCCCCATATCTAATTGCTTGCACATCTAAAGTTTGGTCTTCTAAGACATATACTGTTACATCTCTTCTACCAAATTGCATAGCCTCGTTATACGTATTCATAAATAAATCTATATCATACCCATTTATTGCTCCGCCTGTATCTCCGGCTATTGCTAATCCATATCCATCAACATATAGTATTGTTCCTAGCGGAATTACATTTCTATCCACTGCCACCATTCCAACAAAAGTCGGCATGCCACTTGCTGTAATATTATACCATTTATCTCCTGGGATATCTGTATATGCAGTAGCTTCCATAGTATATTGAGTTGTATAAGCATATCCTGAGTTTGTTATTTTATTATTAGCAGCAGTTGTTGCTACTGGTTCTGGCACACTTACAGGCACTCCTACATTTATAATTTGAGTTATAGGTTCTGAAACCATATTTTCACTTATTATAATTTGATTTACTAACTCTCCACCAAAATAGACTTCTTCTATAATAGTTTCTTTTATCCCTGGTACCCCTGCTGTTCCAACTTCCATAACTCCATTTTCAAGAGTTGTATCTGCTTGATGGATAGTTTCAAATGGTACAGTTTCTTTTAATGTAGATGTTTTTAGTTCTCTAGTAGATACTATAAGCTCTAAACCATCAACAATTTTTTCTGTAAGCTCTGTATTTAAACTAGCTGTTTCTTCTATTTCAATGTCTAGCTCTGCCAAAAATTCACCAACAGTTTCTGCTTGTGTATTCTTATATAATATCTCACCGTTATGTCTTAGCATAACTATAGCTTTTTGTCTATCACTAACTATTTCTAAATCTCTTGGTATATTTATAACTCTTGCTATCTCTTCTTCTTGTACAACTGGCATTATTTTATCGTTTGTAGTATATTGAAATGCACTGATTGAACCTGTACTTAATACAAACAAACCTATCGCTAGTAAAGAAATTCTTATTCCTTTTTTCATTGATATTTACCTCCTAGAATTAGATGTACACTAATACTTAATTAGAGCCTGATGTTCTAATCTCTATATGTTCTAAAATAATGTCTTGCTGGTTACCTATAGTATTGTAATACATTTTAACTATTTTGGCAAGGGTTTTGTAACAAATTTTTTAGTTTTTTTAATAAATTATTAATATGTAGTAAATCATGGAAATTTTATTGCTATGTCCTTTTGCTGTCATGCTCTGTATTTCAGGCTAGGACATATGTTAAGAAGGCTTTAAATTCTATAAAGCCTTCTTGCATTTTCACAAGTGATTTCAGCAACTTCTTCTTGTGTCATGTTCTTAATCTCTGCTATTTTTTCTATAACATATATCAAATTTAATGAGTCATTTCGTTTACCTCTATTAGGCACAGGAGATAAGTATGGTGCATCTGTTTCTATCAATATTTTTTCAATTGGTATTTGTTGTACTACCTCAACTGATTTACGTGCATTTTTAAACGTCAGCGCACCTCCAATACCTATATATAAACCTCTTTTTATATACTCATTTGCTAATTCTTTACTTCCCGAAAAACAGTGTACCACACCATCTGTTATATCTTCATCTTTTAGTGTATCAAAAGTTTCCTGATCAGCGTCCCTACTGTGTATTATAACTGGCATATCAAGTTTTTTTGCTATATGCAATTGGCGTATAAAACTTTCTTTTTGCACGTCTCTGGGTGAATGGTCATAATAAAAGTCGAGTCCAATTTCACCTATAGCCTTAACTTTCTCTTCTTTTGCTAATTCATATAATATATCTAAATCTCTGTTAGCCTCCGCTTCATGCGGGTGAACCCCAACAGATGCATATAAATTTTTATATTTTTTGGCAAGCTTTATGCTTTCGATACTATTTTTAATGTCCGAGCCTACGTTCATTATATAAGCAATATTGTTATTAAATAAATGCTCTATTAATTGTTCTCTGTCTTCATCAAACCTTTGATCGTCATAATGAGCATGGGTTTCAAAAATTTTCATTATATTTTATCTCTCTTTCATCAGATAAAAAAACAGATAAACTATATAGCTTATCTGTTTATGGAATAGTTTAATTTTACTTTCATTAATAAATATTAGCTATAACTTGATAAATATTTAAGGGGTATAGTTATATCATTTTTGATAGTTAGAGTAAAATTTATTATAAGAACTTTACACTCTACTAATAATTATACTCTTAAGTTATTATACACATTATTACCATAAATTACAAGTAAATTTTCAATGTTTTTATCTACATGATTTGACATTATTGTCAATAATTTAATATGGTTTACTAAAATTTATCTGTTAATCTACAATAACGGCTATTCTGTGCGAAAAGTTTTTAGTAACAATTAAATTTATAATTATACTCTTACTTCTCCAACTCTGCCTAATTTGTCTAAATTTGCGTTAAGTTTTGGTTCTATAACTGAACTTAGGAACATATCTACTTGTAAGCTTGCCGCTCCAATAAAATTTTGTGAACATAATAATTTATTAATTTGTGCTCTAGTAATATTAAATGTACCATCTTCTATTATTCTTTCTATTAAATCATTTTCCTTACCATTAACTTTTACATTATGTCCCGCTTCCATTGATAATTGTCTTATTTTTTCATGCAACTCTTGCCTGTTTCCGCCACGTTTAACGCCTTCCATTAAAATTACTTCAGTAGCCATAAACGGCAGCTCCGCCTGTATTCTATTTTCAATTATTTTTTCGTTTACTACCAGCCCATTTGCCACATTTAGATATATCTCTAATACAGCATCCAGTGCCAAAAATGCTTCAGAAATTACCAGACGTTTATTTGCACTGTCATCTAGCGTTCGTTCAAACCATTGGGTAGATGCAGTTATTGCTCCATTTATAGGTTGGCTTATTACAAATCTTGCTAGAGATGAAATTCTCTCGCTACGCATTGGATTTCTTTTATATGCCATAGCTGATGAGCCTATTTGATTTTTCTCAAACGGTTCTTCTATCTCTTTAAGGTTTTGTAAAAGTCTTAAATCATTTGTAAACTTATGTGCTGATTGAGCTATATTAGATAATAAATTTGATATTTCAGAATCTATTTTTCTATCATAAGTTTGTCCAGTAACTAAAAATCTTTTATTAAATCCCATTTTTTCAGTAATTTTTTCATCTAATTCTTTTACTTTTTTAAAATCTCCATTAAATAATTCTTCAAATGATGCTTGAGTTCCTGTTGTTCCCTTTACACCTCTCAATCTAAGAGTTTCTTCTCTAAAATCTAGTTCTTTTAAATCAAGAAGTAGACTTTGTAACCATAAAGTTGCTCTTTTTCCAACTGTTGTTAATTGTGCTGCTTGAAAATGTGTAAACCCAAGCGTTGGCAAACTTTTATATTCATCTGCAAATTTAGAAAGTTTATCTAGTGCGATGAGAGAAGATATATCATTACAAGAAATAACTGATTCTATCAATAGCCTCAAACATAACAAGTCTCCTG
>MDJN01000055.1 GCA_001995005.1 Candidatus Parepulonipiscium sp. PG-Nun2H_MBin03
TAAATCATAAAGAGGTTGCTTATCAAAATTTGTGTCTCCCAATTTAATATACGCTACTTTAGCTTGTAATTTTTCTTCTTTAGCACGAGGGTCAGGGCTTATTTCAAACTCTTCGCCCATATCATTTACGCCTAACAGGTATCTAAGCCAACCGGCAATAGTAAACGGAATTGCAACTAGCTCATCTACTTTGCCTAGCTCATAGTATTTTGCCACGTTTCCGCCAAATCTTATACCCATTTTTTGAGAAGTATCACATGCTATTCTTTGTGGAGTATCTGGAATGTATTTGTTAATAAGACGCTCTTCCAATACTTCTTTTACAAATTCATTTGAATCAATTACACCAGGGTCTTGAACAACTGGCATACCCTCATCAAGCGCTATCATATGCACTAATTTTGAAAGATATGGATCTTCCATTTCGCCACTTATAGAAGTGTGAGATAGTAAGCAGCCAAATACTGCAAGGGCAGTTTGTGCTGGATTTAGGCATGTGCAAACTTTCATCTGTTCTGCTTTGTCAACAGTTTCTCTATCTGTAAATACAACTTTTTCAAATTCTAATGGTGGTCTACCGTTTAAAAAGATATCTTCAACAACTAAATATTCTGGTTTTTCAGCGTTGGTAAACGGAGCTATATACGTATTCTTTTTAGTCGCCATAGTATCCATATTAGAAAAACCATCTTCTTCTAACATAGCAGCGATTGAATCACTTGGTCTAGGAGTGATTTTATCTATCATACTTACAGGGAATGAAACTTGAGTTTCAAGGTATGTAAGTTCTTCATCAGTGATAAAGCCGTTTTCAACATATTGTTTTACAACTGCCATAAAAGCTGCACGTAGCTTTTCGCCATTTGGTGCACAGTTATCAATACTTAAAAGAGTGATAGGCGTATTGCATTTATGGAACCTAGATATGCACAAACGGATTATATTTGGAATTAGAGCCTTAGCGTTGCTTAAATCAGTAGATACATCAGCAGCTATTATATCAATAAACTTATCTGCGGTATATACTACATAACCTTTTTCGGTAATTGTAAATGTAACCACTTGTAGAGATGGATTGGCAAAAATATTTTCAACTTCTTCAAAGTGCGTTCCCAAAAATAGACACTCTGTAATAGAAGCTACTATTTCTTTATCTATCTTACCATTTGCATTTAGTGTAACATTAATGGATAAGTTATCACACTTATCAAAATATTCTGTAACAACTTCTTCGTCATATGATTCACACATTATAACGCCTGTATCCATATGCCCATTTTCTATTAAATTTTGTGCCATTACAGCAGGATAAGCACGGAAAAGGTTTCCGGCACCCATGTGTAACCAAGTTGGTTTTGCCTTAGTGTTTTGACGTATTTTTTCGATATCATAATTAGGTACTTTATATCCCTTATCCTTAAAGGCGTTGATACATTCTATTGATAAATTCATAAATATTCCTCCTTATATTATAACTATTTCTTATTTATTAATTCTTTTGCAGCAGTTACTATATCTGCAATACTCATACCAAATGTTTCTTTTAGATATTCCATTGAGCCAACTTCACCAAATCTATCAGGAACGCCTAAGCGTTTTGAAATTACAGGAATATTCTCGCTTAAGATTTCGCATACTGCACTGCCTAGCCCATTAATGATGTTGTGATTTTCTACAATTAAAACCGCATTAGTTTTTTTAGCAGAATTGATTATAGCCTCAGCATCTATAGGTTTCCAAGTAAATATATTTATAACTTCGGCGTTTATACCTTGGGTTGCCAATTCTTCATGTGCATGCAAAACATCAGATGTACAACAACCAGAAGTTATTATCGTAATATCACTACCTTCTTTTAAAGTAAGAGCTTTACCAATCTCAAATGTTGAACCTTCCTCAAAGATTTGGTCGGTAACTTTTCTGGTAACTCTCATATAATATACGCCGTCTAAATCTTTAATTTGACGTAATAAGTCGCACATCATAACACTATCAGTAGGCTCTAATAAAGTTACATCAGGTATTGTTCTTAAAAGTCCCATATCTTCTACAGGCATATGAGTTCCGCCGTTGTACATAGCAGTAACACCTGCGTCAGACCCTATCATTTTGATATTGGTTTTACCATATGCCCCAGAGATATAGATTTGGTCTATAACACGGCGTGTGGCAAAAGGACCAAAGGTGTGTGTAAAAGGTTTAAGTCCTATAAGAGAAGCACCGCATGCTACACCAATCATGTTTGCTTCTTGTATACCGCAATTTATTGCACGAGTAGGAAATTTCTTAGCAAATTCAGTCATATCAATTGATGCCATAAGGTCACAATCTAGATATATTACATTTTCATCTGCACTTGCCATTTCGTCCATAGTTTTAGAAAAAGCAGTTTTTGCTTCAAATGGTTCAGGAAGAATCTTTTTTACAAGTTTGAACATATTCTACAACTCACTTTCTAATTTTGAGATTTTATCATCTAAAAATGCAATAGCATCATCATATTCTGCAGTCCCAAATCTAATTAAATGATTTTGAGGTATATTAGCAAAAGTACAATCTTTACCTTTTACAGTATCTAAGACTATAAGAGATGGTTTATCGGTAGTATTTTTTGCTTTATCAATGGCTGAAATAATTTCGGTTACGTTGTGTCCATCTACTGTTTGAGCAAAAAATCCGAAATCTTCAAATTTCTTTTCCACATCTCCTAGGTCGCATATATCGCTAGTAAAGCCGTCTAGCTGTTTTTTATTCCAATCTACAAATACGATAAGATTACTTAGTTTTTTTGTAGATGCAAATAAAGCTGCTTCCCAAACTTGCCCTTCGTCGCATTCACCGTCTCCTAAAATACAGTAAACGTAGTTATCCTTATTTTTGATAGATAAACCTAATGCAAGACCGACAGCACAAGAAATTCCTTGTCCTAATGAACCAGTTGTCATATCTATACCTGGAGTTAAATTTTTATCGCAATGCGAAGGCAAAATAGTACCTTCTTTGTTTAGTGTATCAAGTGTTTCTACAGGAAAATACCCTTTTAATGCAAGAGTCGCATATACTGCAGGACCGCAATGTCCTTTTGATACAACTAGCATATCTCTATCTTCCCAACTAGGATTTGTAGGGTCAATTTTCATAACTTCACCATATAAAACTGCCAAAACTTCAGTCATTGACATGCAACCACCTACGTGACCTCCGCCAAAAGCGAGTAGAGCACGTAAAGTATGCTTGCGAATGTCAGCTGAAAATACATTTAAATTATCCATATTTTACTCCTTTTGTTTAATAATCTATCTATTGCACTTTAGAATGCATACAATTATAATAACTACATAATATCTTCACTTTTCTAGAAAATATGAATAGTGATTATCATTAATATATAGAATTATAAATTTCAACAATATCAGTTTGTGTAAGAGGCGTGTAATTATTATGTAAAAGTCTTGTCTGAGCAGTGATAATTCCTTCTGCAAAACCTATAAATTCGTTATCACTTATTCCATATTCTCGTAAAGGTTTGCGAGGGATAATTTTTTCTAGTAGAGCGAATAAACTGTTAAGTGCATCTGATAAAGGTACCTCTAAAATAGTGGACACCAATTCTTCAAAAGCATTAATTTTACCGATTGGCATTTTTTCTTTATACTTTCTAAACGTAGGTTCAAACACTAATTGATTAGCCTCTCCATGCGGAATGTGGTAACAGCCTCCTAGAGGATAGCTTAATGCATGAACTGCAGCGCACCCAGCGGAGCAGAATGCAATACCTGCATATGCAGATGCATTTAGAAATTCAGATGCGTATTGTGTCCAGTCTTCAAGCTTAGTCTGAGAGATTTTTTTATAGTGAGTCAGTATTAATGTAATTGCCTCTTTTGAGAAGAGCTCTGACATAGCGGTTGCTTTTGGAGATAAAAATGATTCGCTAGCATGAATTAGTGCATCTACTGAAGAAGTTGCAAAAAATTTATAAGGCAGTTCTAATATGAGGTCTGGTATCAAAACGGCTTGTTTAGGAAACAATAGAGGGCTGTTCATTCCTCTTTTAGTTTTTAAACTAGTAAGTTCAACGGCGAAAGCATTTGTAACCTCAGAACCGGTACCACAAGTTGTCGGAATTGCATATATATCGTATATTTTAGTAGGGGTGACATCTGTTAAAAGAATATCTTCGGTTTTTTCGCTAGGAATAGATAGTGAAAGCATCTTTGCAATATCAATTACAGAGCCACCACCAATTGCAAATATACGAGTAATACCCTTAGGCATATCTTTTCTAATATTATCAACCATACTAGAAGTGGGCTCGCCTTGGCCATATCTTTCAATTAAAATGTATTTAGCGGGCATATTTAAAGATTTTATATGCTTTTCATACAAAAATTCATTAGTTAAAATAAAGTCATTTTCCGTTATTTTTATATCTGAAAAATAATCAAATAATGAATTTGGATAAACCAAATATGTGTACATTTTAAATTCTTGCATTGTAAGTCTTTCCTCCTGAACTAAAGTAGAATACCTAGCCGGTATCGGTATCAAAAACTAAAATATAAATCTAAAAAAACAAAAATTTTAAGTAAAAATATTGCACTGAAACAATGCTTTATTTTCATACATTACTATAAAACAATATTAATAATTTGTCAATATAAAATACGTATATTTAAGTTTTTGTTACAAATTGCACTAAAAATTCTTCATAAATTTAGACATGTTGATGAACTGCTTGTCCTTAAAAAGTAAACTATAAATAATAGTATGTATACGAAATATACCTACTTTAATAAGAAAACTAGAGTAAAAAAAGTTATATTTAGCAAATATACATATAAATCTGACAATTATTTTTTAGTTTAATGTAACAAAAAATACTAAGAAAAATTGTATATAAATACCAAATTTGTGGTTTTAACTAAAAATATTTAAAAAAGGAGTTGACATTTGAATGGTGTTACAGTATAGTTATGGTACGGCACTACTGGAAGGAGATGTAACTATGATTAAAATTACAATCTCTGATATAGCTAAAGAAGCTGGCGTTTCAAAGTCGACTGTTTCTCGTGTATTAAACGGTAAACCCGACGTATTACCTAGAACAAAAGAACGGGTCTTGGAGGTAATCGAAAAATATAACTTTCAGCCTAGTGCTCTAGCTGTAAGCATGGCACAAAAGAAAACAAACTGTATAGGGCTTGCAATACCTCATGATATTGACTATATTTTTAAAAATCAATACTATTCTGAACTGCACAGAACTATTCTAAAAATTGCTCATAAAAGAAAATATCTTGTATTACTACTTTGTTGTACAGATTTGCAAGAGGCTAGTAATGCAGTTAGACAAAAGCGTCTTGATGGACTTATTGTAATATCACCTGTAAATTCACACTTAGCCGCCATACAGACTTTTAAAGATCATGAAATACCTTTTGTAGTAATAGGTTCTTGTCCATTAGATAATAGTATTTACCAAATTCGTATTAATGACTATAAAGGTATTGTCTGTGCAATAGAATATTTATGGGAATTAGGTCATAGAGATATTGCATTTATAAATGGACCTATGTATTTGCCATCAAGTGTTGAACGTTTAAAGGCGTATCATGATATTACTTTTAAATACGGTCTAAAAAAATACGATTATGAAGGTAGACATTCACTAGAATCTGGTTATAAATTTGCAACTATAGTTTTAGATGAGCATCCTGAAGTAACTGCATTTTGTGTATCTTCTGACTATATGGCTATTGGTGTTGAAAAAGCAGTTTTTGCTCGTGGACTCAGAGTCCCAGAGGATATTTCAGTTATAGGATTTGATAACATTCCTATCTCAGAACAAGTTACTCCAACTTTATCGACTATTGATCAGTTTATTGAAGAAAAAGCTATAAAGAGTATGAATATTTTACTTGATATAATCGAAAAGAAAGATATTAAGTATCCTTATATTATAAACATTGAACCTAAACTTTGCATTAGACAAAGTACGGCTCCAAAAAGCTCATAGACATGTATGAGACTTTTTATAGCATACTTATGGTACCGATACCACATAGTAAGTTATGGATGTATCTTTACCAAGGCGATAAATTTACTTATTGGAAACGCAGCCAAATTAAATTTGCGTAGAACAGGAGGTGCCACATTGAGCCTCGCTAAAATTGAAGAAATTAAAGGATACCGATTACAACAAATTTCGTTAGAACTTGTAGACAACATAGCTATTGCATATCTTAATAATCCGCCGGTTAACGCTATTGGAGCAGTGATGCAAAAAGAAATCTTACTCATGTGTGAATATATTAATGAGACTGATGAAGTATGGGTACTTATATTAACGTCGAAAATGAAAACATTTGCAGCTGGAGTAGATATCAAAAGATTTAAGAAAAGCATAGATGACAAAGATGTTACAAATGTACAAGAAGTTTATTATGAAGGAACGTTAGCTCTATATAATGTAAAAGTACCAGTAATTTGTGCAGTTTTTGGACATTGCCTAGGTGGCGGAATGTGTTATCCTGCAGGGGCAGATATAACTATTGCTGTAGAAGATACCTTGTTTGGGGCACCAGAAATTAATCTTTCAGTAGTTGGAGGAAGTGGACATTTATCTCGTATACTACCACCGCAAATACTAAGAGATATGTGTTTTTCAGGATCCTTTATTACAGCTAAGGAACTTTATAAATATGGTGGAGTGTCACAATTAGTTAAAACATATGAAGAACTTATGTCGACAGCAACTGCCAAAGCGCAGCATTTATGTACAAAGGGCCCGCTTGTGCTGAGATATTTGAAGGCTTGTTTAAATGAACAAGAAGATTTTCAAATGCAACGTAAGAATGACTGTGAACTTAAATATACTCGATATATGGCACGGCATAATGATTTTAGAGAAGGCGTGAATGCCTTTTTAGAAAAACGGCCTCCTAATTACATAGGAGAGTAGTCATCGGGAAATTACTTATTAAAAGCAGGTATATAATCTAAATAATTAAAAAGCATATTATAATTTTATATGAAAAGAGGAAAAGATTATGAAAAGAAAATTAGTGTGTTCACTATTAATGGCAACAATGGCAACATCTGTAGTAGCGTGTTCTAGTGGAAGCTCAAGTGGTAGCTCAACTTCAAGCAGCAGCAGTTCAAGCAGCAGCAGTTCAAGCAGCAGCAGTTCAAGCAGCAGCTCAAGCTCAGACTCCTCAGATGTGAAACAAACAGTATTAAAATTCAACTTCTCTAAACCAGCTACAAACCCAGCTTATGATTGGTACACAGAGCTGTTTGATGAAATTTATGAAAATTCAGATGGCGAAGTTAAAATTGAAATTTATCCATCAGAGCCTTTAGGTACAGTGCAAGATATTATCGCTCAAGCTAGTATGGGTGAGCCTGTAATCCCAGATACTGACTTTTCTTATCTTGCAGACTATGTGCCAGACTTAGCAGTTGCTATGTCACCATATCTAATTGAAGAGCCACACCAAATCGAAAAACTTTGGAAAAGTGAAGTAGGTCAAGAGTGGGAAGCAGCACTAGCAGAACAAGGGTTACATCTACTAGATATGCACTACTTCGGAACAAGGAGCCTTATCTTAAATCAACCAATCAGCTCAAGAGATGATCTAGCGTCATTAAAAATTAGATGTGCGGCAACTCCGATGTGGAATGAGGTTATTCGTGTATTAGGTGGAAATCCAACTAACACTGCTTGGAGTGAAGTTTATCAAGCATTATCACAAGGGGTGGCAGACGGAGCAGAATCCGCACCATCAGCTATATACTCAGCAAATCTACATGAAGCTTGTAAATACATCATCAAAACAGAGCATCTTGTTGCAGCAACTACGCTTGTTATGAGTGAGCAAGTTTATCAATCATTAAGCGAAAAAGGTCAAAAAGCTATTGACGATGCATTTGATAAATATCCATCAAGAGTTGTTGATCTAGTAAACGACTTGGAAAGTTACTATGATGAAAAAATGGCAGCGGAAGGTGTAACATTCTTAGAAATTGATAAAACTCCATTTATAGAAGCAGCTCAATCTACTCCAGATCAATTCCCAGAGTGGTCAGAAGGAATTTATGATAGAGTTAAGGCAGCTATCGCTGATTAGAAATTAAGAGATTGAGAGGTATATGCATGAAAAAAATTTCAGATATAATATATCGGCTTGAAATTCTAATAGCTAGTTCTGCGTTTGCGATAATGGTTATAGTTACTATCGCAAACGTGCTAGCACGTTTTACCATTAAGAAATCGTTTGGCTGGGCAGAAGAGATTGCATATATGATGATGAACTGGTCTGTGTATATGGGAGTTTGTATTGTATATAAAAATCAAGGGCTAATAGCTATAGATGCATTAGTTGATAGATTTCCGAAAAAAGTACAGCGTATTTTACAAATATTTACATTTGGTTTAGTTGGATGTACCAATTTAGCACTTGTTGTTTGGGGATACCAATATGCAATTGCTAGTATAGACAGAATTACGCCTATGCTAAGATGGTCATATATTTATATTAATATTTCAATACCAATTTGTTGTGCGATTTTAGCCGCCTATTCCTTCGGGTATATGATAGATACCATAAAGGGAGAAGAAGTTAAAGAAGCATCGTTAGAAGAAAGATCTTAAAGGAGGGTATATTTATGGACTTTTGGACCCTATTTCCAATATTGTTATTATTCGTACTCTTCTTCTTGAAGGTACCGGTTGCATATTCGATGATTATATCATCAATTGTCTACTTTAACTTTGCACCAGATTCGCCAAACGTAGCAGTAATGGTACAAAAGATGATTGCAGCCAACTCATCATTTACGTATCTTGCAATTCCGTTTTTCACCTGTGCGGGTGTTGTTTTTGGATATGCTGGAATTACGAAAAGACTACTAGGACTTTGTGAGATGCTAGTAGGACACTTGAGGGGTGGAATGGCACAAGTTAACATACTTTTATCTGCACTAATGGGTGGACTTTCAGGTTCAGCAAATGCAGATGCTGCATTACAAGCTAAAATGCTAGTACCACAAATGGAAAAAATAGGTTACAGCCGTTCTTTTTCTTGTGCAGTTACAGCAGCTTCATCTTGTATAACACCAATTATTCCGCCAGGAATTATCCTTATTCTATATGCTTCAGCGTCTGAAGTTTCAATAGCTAGAATGTTCTATGCAGGTTATATCCCAGGAGCATTTATTACAGCGTGTATGATGGTTTTAACTTGGTGGATTTCTAAAAAACGTGGATACTTACCGTCTAGAGAAAGAAGAGCCACAGGTGGAGAATTTGCAAAAGCTCTTATAGATGCAATCCCTGCATTATTTGTACCATTTGGATTAATTTTAGGACTTAGGTTTGGTATATTTACTCCAACAGAAGCCGGAGCTATTTGTGTATTATACTCTGTTATTGTAGGATTCTTCTTCTATAGAGAGTTAAAGTTATCAGATATTCCAAAGATAATACACGAATCTGTATTAAACACAGCTGGTATAATGTTTATCCTTGCAGGAGCACAAGCATTTTCTACGTACTTAACTTGGGAGAGACTACCAAATATTATCTCAGAAGCGTTGATTAGTGGAATAAGCTCACCATTTATATTCTTACTTGTAGTAAACCTTATACTGTTAGTAGTAGGAATGTTTTTTGATGGTGGTGCGGCTATGATTTTACTTGCTCCACTTTTGGTACCAGCAGCACAAGCAATAGGAGTAGACTTAATTCACTTTGGTATCGTTATGTCTATTAACCTGACAATTGCAGGTATGACACCACCGTTTGGAGCCATGATGTTCGTTGCGACGTCCATTACGGATACTAAGATAGAAGATTATACAAGAGATGCAATTCCGTATATCATTCTTCTAATTATATGTTTGTTAATTTTAACAAATGTACCAGGAATAGTTATGTTTTTACCAAATCTACTTTCATAATAATATTCTTAGCCTCCCTAGGATGTTATTAAAGAAAAGATTTATAAAATAAATAAAAATAGGATGCGTAGCAAATTATCGCATCCTATTTTTTATTAATTACTAAAAGTTAGAAGAATTTTTAACAAAATTATACTATATTAGATTAATGTCACAAAATAATTAAAAAATATTGACTTTTTTTGGTATTAATATTGACTTTTTTTGGTATTTAAGTTATATTTGTGATATAGTATTTAGTATACATGTCAGATTGATTTGACATGTATACTAATTATAGAAAAATTTATAATATGATATTATATTAAGGAAAGAGGTTAATCATGAAAAGAAGATTAGTATCGTTATTATTAATTGCAACAGCACTTACGGCATGTTCAAGTTCAGGGGGAAGTTCAGGAAGCAGCTCAAGTTCAGGAAGCAGCTCAAGTTCAGGAAGCAGCTCAAGTGAAGAGGTTAAAACAACTGTTATTAAATTTAATTTCTCAAAATCTAGCACAGACCCATCTCTGGCGTGGTTTGAAGAATTATTTGAAGAGATATACATAGCATCAGACGGTGAAGTTATGTTTGATATTTATCCATCAGAAGCTTTAGGAACTACTTCAGATGTTATGGCACAAGCTACTATGGGCGAGCCGGTAATGCCAGATACTGATTTTTCATACCTTGCAGATTATGTTCCAGATATAGCTGTTGCCATGTCGCCGTATTTAATTCAAGAACCGGAGCAAATTGAGAAGCTCTGGAAGAGTGAGGTTGGAGAGGAATGGGAAGCAGCACTTGCAGACCAAGGATTACATCTGCTAAGCATGCATTACTTTGGAACCAGAAACCTTATTTTAAATCAACCAATAAGTTCAAGGGACGACTTATCTAAGCTTAAAATAAGATGTGCGGCAACCCCTATGTGGAATGAGGTTGTACGTGTTTTAGGTGGGAATGCTACTAACACTGCTTGGAGCGAAGTATATCAAGCATTATCCCAAGGGGTAGCGGATGGAGCTGAGTCTCCTTTATCAGCACTATATTCATCTCATCTATATGAACCTTGTAAATATATTATAGAAACAGAGCATCTTGTAGCTGCAACAGCGATTGTTATGAGTGAACAAGTGTATCAATCGTTAAGTGAAAAAGGCCAAAAGGCTATTGACGATGCATTTTCAGCTTATCCTGCAAAGGTTGTAGAGCGTGTAAAGGAATTAGATGTTGACTACAGAGAGATGTTAATGGATGAAGGAGTAACGTTCCTAGAGATAGATAAAGCTCCATTTATTGCAGCAGCACAAGATACACCAGACTATTTCCCAGAATGGTCAGAAGGAATTTATGAAAGAGTTCAAGCGGTACTTGCAGAATAGAACAAAAAGAGTGTAGCTGTTTGCTACACTCTTTTAAGCCTGCGTATATCTACTAAATAAAGTTAAAATAAATACTACAACTGCAATCCAATACGCAACTTGAAATGATACGGATTTCTTTTTAACTTCTAATCCAAATAAAATTAAAAGTGCACTTGTCAAAATATTTTCCATAAACTTAATCCCCTTCGCATACAAATAATTTGATACTTGATAATTAATTATAGTATGCATGTTGCATAAAAAGCAAGCTTTTTACAATTAAATTTTTTCAATAATTATAGATTTGGGCAGCCTTGACTTTGGGAGAGCTTTGTTAAAATCTTTTTGCACATCATGATAACCAACTGCAACGGCAAAACTTGAGGTAAACCCTTTGTTACGTAGGTTAAATAATTCATCTATAACTTTAAAATCCAAACCTTCCATAGTCAGAGTATCAAACCCTAACATAGCAGTTGATACTAAGAAATTACCTAAATTCAGATAAAGTTGCTTATCAGCCCAATGCTGAAAATCTTTATAATCGTATTTATGCATATTTGCAAATAATGTACGTCTTTCATG
>MDJN01000056.1 GCA_001995005.1 Candidatus Parepulonipiscium sp. PG-Nun2H_MBin03
TCTCTTAAGATTTCTATCTCATTTTCTTCCCATAGATGCCAAAATCTTTCATATACATCTGTCATGTCATTTTGTTGTTTCGCAAGTTTTTGTATATTATCAAAAATATCTGATACTATATGTGATTCTTCTCTAAAACCTTCTTGCGACTTTAGCACTTCTTCTCTAATCTTTGCCATTTCCTCATCTAACGTATATGCTATCATTGCAGTTTTGATTAATCTTTGTTGTAATTCAGCCGGCATATTTTGTTTATACTTATACTTTAATGAATGCTCAATAGTTGCCCAAAAATTCATCGCTAATGTTCTTATTTGTATTTCGGCAAGAATTTCTTTTTCACCGGTTGTTGTTTGTAATGGATATTTTACTATTATATGGTAACTTCTGTATCCGCTAGGTTTTGTATTGTTAATATAGTCTCTTTCTTCTACAACTGTTAAGTCTTTTTTGTGCCTACTTCGTATAATTTCTATAACAGTCTTTATGTCCTCTTCAAATTGGCACATTATTCTGATACCTGCAATATCTTCTATCTGCTCTTCTATTTTATCAAAAGGAATATTTTTTCTTTTAGCCTTATCTATTATGCTAGCTATCTTTTTCACACGCCCCGTCACAAATTCAATTGGTGAATATTGGTCAAGTGCCGTATATTCTTTGCGTAACCCTTTAAATTTAATTTTCAACTCTTCTACTGCTTGATAATATGGGATTAAAATTTGATTTAAATTCAACAATTTTACACCTCTATAAATAATCTAATCTTTTATAATATAATGATGCTTATACAAATATTATACCTAATATCAGATTATTTTACAATTATTTTTAGTTAAATGTTACGCCCTCATGAAGGTTCCATGAGGGTCTACTAAGTATCAGATATTTCTAATTAGAGGATAAGTCTACTAGTTCTTCTAGCAGTTTAGGCAATTGTTCCTCCATTGTTTCTTCGCTAAATTGGCATGTGCCCACCGCCTTATGGCCACCGCCACCGTATTTTAACATCAAGCTACCTACGTTTACATTAGAAGTTCTATTCAAAACAGAGTAACCAACAGCACAACTGCACCCTTTGCCGCCCCTGCCGCTAACTATCCAAGCAGAAATATTTTGTTCTGGATATAAACTATATATTAAGAAGCGGTTTCCTGTATAAATAGGTTCAATGTTTCTTAAATCACTTATTATAACATTACCTTCTACTCGTGTATATTGTTTTACCATATCTATAAATTTATAATTTTGTTCCCAATACATTTCAACTCTTTCTTGAATATCAGGAAGATTCATTATTTCTTCTATTTTCATAGTTATGCAGCAGGTGATTAGGTTTTCCATTAATTTATAGTTTGGTATAGTAAATTGTCTCCATCTACCTAAGCCCGTTCTAGGGTCCATTAAAAAACCCAGTAAAATCCAGTTTGATGGATTTTGTATATCATCAATATCTAAATTTGCAGAATCCACCTTATCAACCGCATCCATCATTTCTTCTAAATCTGGAAATGTATCTGCTCCACCATAATACTCATATATAATCCTTGCACAAGATGGAGAGTTTCTACTTTCTCCTTTATACTTTCCTACTAAATTAGATCTTTCATGTTCGCTTGAGTGATGGTCAAACCATAAACCACATCCCTCAACATACGGAACATTAGCAAGGCAATCATCTGGGCCTACTTCTAGTAGCCCGTCTTGCAAATCTTTAGGATGTGCAAATTGCCAATGGTCAATTATCCCCGCTGATTTTAATAAAGCTCCACAAACTAAACCATCAAAATCAGAGCGCGTTATAAGTTTCATTAAAACACCTATCCTTTCTATATATTATATTCTTTCGGTAATGATTTTTATTAAGTCCCTAATTTTTTAAGTATATGTAATAATTGCTCCTCTTCACTAAAACATATCCATTAGGGAATAAGACTGTAAGCTCACTAGACTTTTATAGTCTCATGAGTTTATCTGAAAGAACTTGCTCTAATACTCCCGCCTCTTAGGCTGTGAGATAAAGAGCAAGTAATCTTTTCAGATTAAGGCAACTAACATCCAGTGGTGAGGTTAGAACCCACTGAATGAAGTTTTCTTCTATCCTCAATTGTTAAAATTATATCTTAAATTGATATTATAATGTTGCTAAGAAATCATTAATTTGTTTAGTTAAAGCTTCTACATCTATTCCATGTACTGCACAAGCTTGTTCTAAACTTTCACCCTGAGATGCTGGGCACCCTAAACAGTGCATTCCTGATTCCATTAAAATAGGAATTACTCCTTTATCTACTTGCAAAATATCACCTATTATCATATCTTTTGAAATTTGTTTCATGTTATATCTCCTTTTATGGTTAGTTTTATATTAATATTATAATTAATTTTGGTATAATAATCAAGTTTTTTATTTTGGTTGATAACATCAATTTAATTTTACTAATATTCTTCCCGTTCTTCGGCAAGTGGCAAAATAAATAATTTTAACATTAAAAATGTAAATATACATATCCAACTAATTAATAATAATGATCTAATTTTTCTAAATCCTTCTGGAAAAGTCGAACCTATCATAATACCTACAATAATTAAAGCAGCTTTAAAAAAACCAAGGTCTACTACGTCTAACTCAATATTCATATCTTCTACTAGTGTAATAAATTTCTTCATATTTTCACTCCTTTTACCCTTTAGTATATATCAAATCACTTAATAAAATACAATTTTTTTAAGGCTCTAACATATTTTTTTTTAAACTACATATAACTATATCAAACTTTGGTAACAGTTATAATATATTATTTTTGGAGGAACCTCATGGATATTATTAATTTATTGAACACTCGCTATTCTGCAAAGGAATTTGATCCTAATAAAAAACTTACCACAAAAGATTTAGAAGATATTGCAGATATTTTGCAACTTTCACCATCTTCAACCAATTTGCAACCGTGGCACTTTATAATTGCTAGCACAGATATAGGCAAACAGAAAATTGCCCAGTCAGCTCATGGTATGTATGCATTTAACTTATCTAAAATTCTAAATGCAAGTGCCATAGTCATCTTCTCTTCTAAAATAGATTTAACAGACGAATATTTAAATTTGATTTTAGAAACAGAAGAAAAAGACGGCCGTTTTCAAGATGCTACGTTTAAAGAGCTAGTACATGAAAGACGTACATT
>MDJN01000057.1 GCA_001995005.1 Candidatus Parepulonipiscium sp. PG-Nun2H_MBin03
ATATAGCGGAAGAGGGAGTCGAACCCCCGACACCATGGGTATGAACCATGTGCTCTAGCCAACTGAGCTATTCCGCCATATAAATGGTCGCTACAGGGCTCGAACCTGTGACCCCCTGCTTGTAAGGCAGGTGCTCTCCCAGCTGAGCTAAGCGACCAAAAACGACCCAGAAGGGACTCGAACCCTCGACCTCCGCCGTGACAGGGCGGCGTTCTAACCAACTGAACCACTGGGCCAAACAACAGGGGCAGCAGGACTTGAACCCACGACATTCGGTTTTGGAGACCGACGTTCTACCAACTGAACTATGCCCCTTTAAACTCCCCGAGTAGGGTTCGAACCTACGACCCTTCGGTTAACAGCCGAATGCTCTGCCGCTGAGCTATCGAGGAATGTTTAACACTTGCTTAGTATATCAGACAAGTTTATATTGTGTCAACGGTTTTTTGATATTTTTAAAAAACATGTCAAATTGGCGATATGAAAGTAAGAGAAATTTTCGCAGATATAACTCCATTTTAACAGTTTTTACGCTATAAAAGTGGAGCTATACTACAGAGAGTCAAATTAATTAATTAATAGATTTGTATTATTAATGCATATCTTGGAGTTTTCCATGTTTTTCATATTTAGAGATTTTTGCAATTTTATTATCATTATCAACAAAAACTACTTTTGGCGAATAACTATTTTTTATTTCTTCTTCTGAAAAAGAGGCATACGCCATAATTATAATTTTATCTCCTGTAACAACGCATCTGGCGGCAGCTCCGTTTAAACAAACCATATTGGAGCCTCTTTCGCCAGCAATCGTGTAAGTTTCAAATCGATTGCCGTTATTAACGTTTACAATTTGAACTTTTTCATATTCATAGATACCCGCTGCTTCTAGGAGGTTTATATCTACAGTTATAGAGCCTATATAATCTAGTTTAGCTTCCGTTACAGTGGCTCTGTGTATTTTTCCTTTTAACATTGTTGAAATCATTATTTAGCCTCCACAACAAAATTATCTATCAATCTGGTTTTTCCTATGTTTACAGCCATTGCAAATAATGTTGTGCCTGTAATATTTTTTACTTTTAACATAGTTAGCCCATCAACGGCATCTACGTAGTCAATTTTTGCCATAGGTTCAGAATTTATCATCTCTATCATAGCTGATAAGATTATATCAGCATTTCTTTCACCTTTTTCCACTAGGCTTTTTCCTAAAAATATACTCTTTGATAATATGAGAGCTGCAATTCGTTCTTCCTTATTTAGATAAGTATTTCGGGACGACTTCGCAAGACCATCTTCTTCACGAATAATAGGACAAGGTACAACTTTAACATCTATATTTAAATCTGCCACCATTTTTTTAATTATTGCTAGCTGCTGAGCATCTTTTTCACCGAAAAATGCCTTATCTGGAGTTACAATATTAAATAATTTTGCAACTACTGTGCACACCCCTTGAAAATGGATTGGTCTTGATTTTCCACAAAGTTGTTTTGGCATATCTGAGATTATATTTATATAAGTAGCAAAATTTTCTGGATATATCTCATTTTTTTCAGGATAAAATACAATATCGCAACCGTTTGCTTCTAATAAGCTACAATCTCTATCAAAATCTCTAGGATATGCCTCAAAGTCTTCATTTGGTCCAAATTGACTTGGGTTTACAAATATAGATGCTATTGTTTTATCGCACTGTTTATTACTTTCATTAACAAGGCTAATATGCCCTTCATGCAAATATCCCATAGTTGGTACAAAACCAACAGACAATCCTTGAAGCTTCCATTCTTTTACTTTAGACCTAATGTTATCAATTGTTGTTATTATTTCCATATATTTTCCTCACTATTTATCTTCTAATCTTGTTAACTTAAAAATATTCTTGGGATAGCTTTTGTAAAAATTCTTCATTACAATCTGATTTTACATAACTATATTCTGCACTTGGGAAGATGCCATTTTGCACTTCATTTATATATTCTTGAAATGCTTTTACCATAACATCACCTACATTTGCATACTGCTTAACAAATTTAGGTACAAATCCATTTGGAGATAAATAACTTGATTGCATACCAAGCATATCCTGATAAACCAGAACTTGTCCATCGCACCCTGCACCTGCACCTATCCCAATGGTAGGTATTGTTAATTTTTCGGAAATTAATTTTGACAATTTTGGTGGGCAACATTCTAATACAACAGAAAATGCCCCAGCTTCTTGAACGATATAGGCATCTTCAATTAATTGTCTAGCCGCTTCCTCTCCCTTGCCTTGAACATAAAATCCGCCAAAAGCATTTACTGATTGAGGAGTCATCCCTATATGTGCTTGCACCGGTATGCCTGCATTTGTTATAGCTTTTATTTTATCTGCTACATTTTTGCCACCTTCTAGCTTTACAGCTGTTCCGCGCCCTTCTTTCATAAGTCTTCCAGCGTTTACCAGGGCATCATAAACCGATGTTTGATAAGACATAAATGGCATATCTATAATTACCATAGCATTTTTACAGCCCCTAGAAACTGCTTTTCCATGGTGTATCATATCTTCCATTGTGACAGATAAAGTATCTTCATATCCTAAAACTGTATTTCCTAAAGAATCACCTACTAATATTGCGTTAATTCCTGAGCTATCTACTAATTTTGCTGTCATATAATCATAGCAAGTAAGCTCGGTTATTTTTTTTCCTTCCTGCTTCATGTTCAAAAAGGTAGTAACGGTATTTTTCATATTGGATTCCTTTCTTCTTCTAATATTTTTATTAGTTCCTTATAATCCCTATCTTTATTCTTTAATTGGGAAATTTTTAGCAATTGTTTTGATAAGCTGATGTATAGCTGATATTCTTCGTCTGTTTTTAATATTGATAGATGTTTTTTGATTGTGTTTGTGTCACATCTCTCAATTGGGCCTGTCAAAGCTTTAATTGTGCCATGTTCAAAAATATTATCTATATTGGCGCGTACCAGGGGTTCAATTGCTTTTTTGGCTTCTTCGCTTGTAAATCCGCAATTTTCTAGCAATTTTATACTTTGATTTATAAGACCACACATAAAATTACTTGCAATAACACAACCGGCATGATATTCACTTTTGCTATCTGCTTCTATAATTTGTGTTTTGCTTCCTAGGTTAGTGAGTAATCTATCAAATATTTTTATACAATCCGTATTTCCTTCTAAACAAAAAAAAGCATCTTTCAAATTTTTGTAAGAGGATGTTTTGCTGCTTATTGGAAACAGAGGATGAATTGAAAGACCATAAGCTCCATAACTTTCGATATTATGAAAAACATATTTTGCAGAAAGCACACCGCTTGTATGGCAAATAATTTTATTTTTTATTTTAAATTTACATAATTGTTCGTATATTTCTTGTATGAAGTTATCTGGAACTGTAATAAAAATCGTATCACAATTTTTTGTTAAATCTTCTAAACTATTATAAGCATACGAGTTTGTAAATTGTGCTGCTTCTTTGGCATTTTCAAAAGTTTTGCTATAATAGCCTGTAATCTCTGCATCTCCTAAAGACAAAAATTTTCCTAAGGAAAATCCTACTTTCCCAGCCCCAATAAAACCAATCTTCAAGTCATCACCTCCAGATAGTTTGAGCGTAAATCAAGATTATAATTTTTAGAAAATATTATCTATTCTATCAATATAACATGAAATATTTAGTAAGTAAACGGGTATAAGATAGTTTTGTGAACTATCTCCAGTTTGTTGACAAATAGTTATTTATTAGAGTTATCATTATAATCGGGGTGGAGGGGTGAAACCCCTCCAAGGGACTTCGTCCCTTGA
>MDJN01000058.1 GCA_001995005.1 Candidatus Parepulonipiscium sp. PG-Nun2H_MBin03
GTTTATGTATTAATAATAAAAACAATTATTTGTCTATATAAAAAAGTCTAGCCACCACGCTAGACTTTTTTATATATAATTATATATAATCAGCAAGAGTATTCATTAATATCTGCGAAGAGGCTTGCAATGCACTTTGATATACCATCATTTGAGCATTAAATTGCACGTAAACTTCTTCTATATCTGCATCTTCTGTATTCGATAATAATTCTGTAAAGGTTACCTTTTCAGCCGCCGTTCTATTGAGCGTATACTCAAGACGCATTTCTCGGCTACCTACATCTGCTAAACGCACCCCAACACTACTCATTATCCCGTCAAGGTCTTCTATCAAAGCCGAAATAGCTTCAGAATCATCATCTGCTATAGCTCCTATTAAGTCTTGTAAAAACTTCTCATAGTCTTCGACCATAATCTTGCCCATCTCATTTTCATTTACCGCTATCGTAACTCCTGCACCTATTTCGTAGTTTATATCATGGGTTTCCACGTTTCCTACTACTTTCGGATTTGCTGTACCTTTTGGTAATGTTGTCCCTGCTGGCAATGTTGTTCCTGCTGGTAATGTTGTATTTGCTGGTAAGACTGTTCCTTGTTCTAATGTTGTCCCTGCTGGAATAACTGTTCCTGCCGGAATAACATCTCCTGTATTATACGGTACGCCATCTAGTGTTATAGTAGCTCCTTGAACTGTCATTCCAGGCTCTTTTACTGTTATATCATCGGTTAATGTTAAGTCTGCAGTTAATTCAATCTCATCTGATATTGTAATAGCAGCACTTGTAACTATATCTGTCTCATACGTAGTATCCTTATCAAGGTATACAGGTTCATCTGTTTTATACCCAGAAAAAATATATCTGCCTGCATACGAAGTGTTTAGCTCATCTTTAATTTGCTCCGATAATTGTAAGATATCAGTTAAAACTTTATCTTTATCTTCTTGGCTTAACGTACCTGTTGCGGCATAGTTTACACGAGTTTTTACTTCTTTTAAAATATCGCTTATATTCATTATTGCCCCATCAGTAATTTCCATCCAGCTCATGGCTTCCTCAACGTTTTTTTCATACTGATTTATTTCTGTAACGTCTATTGTAAGCTTTAATGAACGTGCGGCTACTATAGGGTCATCAGATGGTCTTTGTATCTTTTTGAGTGTGCTCATTTGATAAAACAAGTCATCTAACGAATTCATATTAGAGTATAGGGCGTTCATTGTGCCCGATTGTATCATTCCGTTAGTTATACGCATGCTTTCCCCCTCCTAGAAGTTTCCTAATTGATTTATAGTTGTATTATATATCTCATCTATTGTATTCATAACTTTGGCAGCTGCTTGGTATGCCTGATTATACTTTATCAGATTCATAAACTCTTCGTTGCTATCAACTTGTGATATCGCCATTCTTTGTTGCTCTATAGCACTTACTACATTGTTTTGAGTCGAGTAATACATCTTAGCATCGCTCGTGGTTATACCTAGTGTACTAAATACAGATATCATATACTCAGATGGTGTACCATGGTTAAAAAACTTGTTATTATATTGTTGGTCAAATAATTGCATTAATAAATCATTGCTACCAGGGTTTGGATTTTCCCCCGAATTAGGGTCATCTTCAAAATTTGTTCTTATATAATTAAAATCTTCCAGTATCTCTTTAGCAATACTAAGATTTTGTGCCGTTATTTTACTATAATCAAAGTTTGGGTCATTTGACGATACTACTTGACCTGTATCATCAACATATGAAAATAGTGCATAAATCGGAAATCCATCTTCGTCTACTATTGTATTGCCATCTGCATCTTTATTATAAATCTCATTCATTTGCTCTGCAAAAGTTTGTACAAATTCATCTAACCTAGCAATATAATATGGTATTCCGTTATAAGTTGAGGTGCTCGTTGTATTAGACGTGCCTGCCCCATCTCTCATATCTATTACGCCTTTTAATTCGCCAGACAAAGTTGATGAATTCATATCAAACGGAAGCTTATCTTCCCATACAACGTTATATAAGTCATTTAGGTCACTGTCATTTACTTTTTCATCCCTTACTTCTAATGCAAGTAGTCTCATATCAAGGTGGTCTACTAAAGTTTGACCGTTTAATGTTACTCTAAACTGTTTCATTTCCACCCCTTGATTGTTATATACCGATACTTCTTCTGCTTGTATATTTACCAATTTTGAAAGTTCATCAAGGCATAAGTCTCGCTGGTCACGCAGGTCATTTGCAACTCCAAACTCATGCATCTCTTGTAAGAAGATTTGTTGATTTAAGCTTTGTATCCGAGTTGTATACATATTTATTTCTTCTACAACTGCCTTCAATTCAAAGTTTAAATCCGATTGAGAGCTTTCTAATGAACTAGACATTTTATAATAGTAGTCTGTAAAGCTTTGCATATTTTGGTATAGGGAAGTTTTATTTTCAGCGGCGGTAGGATCTAAAGATAGATTATTGATGCTGTTAAAAAAGTCAGTATAAACTTTTGCAAATGCGTCGTCCGTAGGCTCACCAAATATTCCTTCTATAAGAGAGTTTTGTTGAGATTTTACTTCGTATTCACCCAGTCTGTCATTTTGTGCCCATAATTTTTGGTCATAGAATGTGTCTCGTATTCGATATACTCCTGTTGTACTAACACCCGTTCCTATCATCCCTGTTCCATAAAGCGATCTAGGTATTGATGCTTCTTGTGTTAAGATTTGTCTTGAGTATCCTGCTGTATTCATGTTTGCTACGTTGTTACCTGTTATCGCAAGACCTCTTTGTGCAGCAAACAATCCGGTCATTGCTATATTAATCTCTGCAAATGATGACATTTTTCCCCTCCTACATTTTGTTTATGATTACATCCATCATACCGTCTAGCATGGTTATCATTCTCGATGCCGCATTGTATGCATATTGGTATTTCATCATAGTAGCCAATTCCTCATCTTGTGACACTGAACCTATGGCCATTCTTTCATTATCTATACTTTGTACCACAGTCATTTTCTCTTTATATTTACTAGCACTCTCATATCCTTCTTGGCCTAACTCAGATAACATCTCTGCATAGAAGTTTCTTATATCAAGCGTCTTTTGATATGGTGCCGGCGGTTGTGTGATAGGGTCTCCATTTGCATCAGTTGTATTCCAAGCGATAGGTTCTGTCCATCTTTCTAACATTTCTTGAACCTTTGTGTTATCACTAATATTACCCGTTTCCGTTACTGTGCCTAATTTGTTATACCCGCTATCTGCAAGAAGTTCAGGATTTACTTGTATATTTCCAATAGTTAAATATGGTTTTATATCTTCGTAATACTGCTCTAGTTCTGCGTTATAATTATCTATATCCTCTTGTGTCGGATCATCTGGTAATACTGGGTGTGAAACTCCCGAAGAAATTGGAATAAATACCGGAACCCCCATAATCCCTTCATGAGTACCCAATCCTTCTCCCGTAAAGCATTCATTTACCATAGATACTATTTCATGAGTCAAAGTATCAAATTGTTTTTGTAACTCTGGGATTAAGAAAGTATTTCCTGAATAGTCTGCACTATAATTAGAATTTAAAACAATGTCATCCCACTCTGTAAATTTATCAGCCGAAAATCCCCCACGTGCTAATAATAAAGATTTAAGCGAACCTTCATCATTTCCATTAGAAGCATTTACTAATACAGCGTTTCCAGTTCCCACTCCTTGGCCAAATGTTACATTAACACCTGTGTCACCCACAACAATAGAGCCTTCTGTCGTTATTGTTGTATCGGTAGTAGCTGATGTAAAGTCATATACATCTTGCTTACTATCTGACCAAATTGGCTTTACATATGGGCTTAATGGAGCTGTTTGTACAAGTTCCATTTGTGCTACAAAGCCTTGTTCTACTAAAATAGTACCATTTGATTTAACAACTACTGTGCTGTCTGGTAATTCAGTATAGGTAATACTCATATAAGCTGATAATTCATCTAACGCATTGTTTCTAGCATCTCTATAATCGTTAGCATTATCTCCGTTTAACTCCGATTTATATATCAGTTCATTCAATGCTTCTATTTCCTTAGTTAATTCATTTACTCTATTAACAGTTGATATTACTTGGTTATTAAGATTGTCTTGATAACTAGTTAAGCTAGTTTGTATTTGATTAATTCGTCCTATCAATACATTAGCAGCTTGTAAGAATGCCATTCTCTCTTCAATACCCGATGGGTTAGTAGAAAGTTTTTGTGTTTGAGACCAAAATGCATCTAATTTATTGCTTAATCCTTCTCCATATGGCTCGTCTAATATGGTCTCTATCTCAGAAATTACAACACTTTTTGTTTGATAAAACGAAAGCACTGAATTTTCTTGTCTAAATCTCATATCCGCAAATGTATCTCTTATCTGACGAATTTCCGTATCACTTACCCCAATACCTTTTTGCATTGTGTAACCGCCAGATTTTCCAACGGTCATGTATGATGTGTCGTGTTGTAATAATTGTTGTCTTGTATAACCTACAGTATTTACGTTAGATATATTATGCCCTGTTACTGTTAATCCTTTTTGTGCTGAAAATAATCCAGATGCCGCTACTCCTAAACTAGATATACTTGACATTTTCCCCTCCTACTTATTGTATAGCATCAAAAACTCTGCGTGAGTCCGTTTCTGCCTGATAACCAGGTTTACTATACCCTACTTCTATGCCCGCAAGCCTTGTTGTTTGGATGGCATTTAGTGTATAGTCAACAAATTCCATTGAGTGTGCCAATAAAATTTTGTTATTTTCGTTTTCTTGCTTAACTCTGTCTAATACCTCTAGTATTTCCTCTCTAACTTTCATCAATTTTTGGCTAATCTCTAATTCTACGCCCATTTTATCTACTATAGAACTGACAGTTAAGTTTTTTTCCGAGAGCCCTGTTACTATAGCTATATCTCTAAATACTTCAATTCTTTTTCTATTTAGAATGCTTGTTCTACCTACAAATTCTTCTTCTCGTTTTACAATTTCTTTTAAAAAGTCTATATCCTTTTCTACCACGGCTTGCGCCTTATAAGTAGCTAAAGTATATAGACCTTCATAACATTCTTTTTGCTCTGATAAAACATTTAATAAATCATACGCTATCCCCGCCATATTTTATCTAGCCCCCTACATATTAAATTGAGTCAACATTTTTTCACTTACGTCCATAGCACTAACATTGTACGTACCATTTTGTATTTGTTGTTTCAGCTCTTCTACTCTATCCATTCTTACTGGTTCAGTATCTTGTACTGCTTTATATGCGCTCCCCATAACCAATGCCTCATCTGAAATGTTTATATCGTCTTTTAATTGCGTGGACGATGTTTTTTTAACTGTGCTCATCTGCGTTTGATATATTTGATTTACTTGGTCAATACTTCCAATTCTCATTGTTAGCCCTCCTTATCTGCTTTTTTTATCTGTTACTAATTATATCGGAAGTAATTTTTCATATCTTTAATGATTAGAAAAATTACTTCTATAATTTCTTATCTTCTAGTAAACATGTTATTCTTTGGTTCTTTACTCTTAGCCTCAAGCTCCGCTTTTCTCTTAGCTCCCATTTCTTTACCAGCATTTGTCATATCGTTTAATCTGCTTGCATTACATTTATCACATACTTTTCCTTTAGTGATAGGTGATCCACACATAGTACACTTCACACTAATAGATGAACCGGCTGATAATTCTAAACTTCCATCTCTTATAAAATCTTCTATAATACGTATAGGCACCCCTATATCTTCATGAATTTTATTGATAGTACAAGTTGGCTGCTCTCTTATATAGTCTTTAACATCTATCAGCCATTGTGCATGTTTTTTCAAGCACACTGGACACACTCTTTTACCGCTCACGTATTGAAATAATTTTTTACATTCCCTACAAGTTTTTACCTCCATTTTTACCCTCTCCTTATCGTCTACTTACATATAACAAATACATATATCTTTTCTATATTATAATGCCCTTTTAGTATCTTTATACATTCTTTTACAGTGCTACCTGTTGTGTATATATCATCTACTATAGCAAAATTATAGACATCCTTTTTAATTATATCGACATATTCTTTATTTATGCTTATAGCTTGGGCATTATTTTTTGCTCTTTCTTTTTTGGTACACTCAGACTGGCGTTTTGTGTGCTTATGTTTTACCAATACATCTGCTACAGGTACGTTTATTAGTGATGATAAATGAGTTGCCAGGTCAGTCGCTTGGTTAAACCCTCTTTCCCTAAAACGCTGCTTTGATATAGGAACGGGTATTAGTGCATCAATTTGTAAGTCATGATCTAGTTGATAGTAAAATTCTGTTGCATATGCTCTAGCATATTTTCTAAATCCTTGATATTTCCACCTAAATATAGAGTTTCTTATCAATCCTTCATATTCAAACAAAGCTTTTATAGCAGTAATATCAGATATCCTAGAACAATGGGTACATTCTTCTAGGTCAAGGTTATATGGCTTTTCACAATTAGGACAAGTGTATTCATCAATTAAGTTTAGTTGACATCTAGTGCATACATATCCGTCTTCAATTATCCTTTTGCAAACTACACACATATTTGGAAATATTAATCTTTTTATCATGGCATTCCTTTACATAATATTTTGCAAGTGTCTAGCCAAATTTGTATATCTTTCCACCTGCTTATTATTATCTATCATTCTATTTACAGTTTCGTTAATCCCCACTATAATTACCATCTGCTTAGCACGGGTAACAGCTGTATATAATAAGTTTCTACTAAGCAACATAGGCGGCCCAGAATGCACTGGTATTATAACCACAGCATACTCACTTCCTTGCGACTTGTGTATTGTAACTGCATATGCAAGTTCCAGCTCCTCTAGTTGATTAAATTCATACTCCACCACTTTATAATCATCAAATGTCACTATCAGTTTCTCGCTTGTTATATCAGTTATCACTCCACAATCCCCATTATAAATACCTATGCCATCATCAATGGGCATTCCCGCCATTCCATATACTTTCCACGGAATGTTATAGTTATTTTTTATCTGCATAACTTTATCGTTGGTCCTAAATATAATTTGTCTATATTCATATTCATTTTTTAAATCATTTGGTGGATTTAAGGCTTGTTGCAATACTTTATTCAGCTCTGTTATACCCAGCACTCCTTTTCTCATAGGAGCCAACACTTGTATATCTTTTAGATTATCCAAATTTCCATATTTTTTAGGCAATCGTGTTGTAATTAAATCTACTATAGTATTCTTTACCTCATCTTGAATAACCCTATTCATGAAGAAAAAATCTGTTCCTTCCTCATTTGATACAGGGTACTCACCCTTATTAATTCTATGTGCATTTCTTATTATAGCGCTTTTACTAGCTTGTCTGAAAATTTGTACCAACTTCACTACCTTAACCCTTTTGCTCTCTATTATGTCATGCAAAACGTTTCCTGCACCCACTGAAGGCAATTGGTCGATATCTCCTATTAAAACTATTCTCTGCCCTGTGACCAAAGCTTCTAATAAAGCTTCCATTAAATACACATCTATCATAGACATCTCATCTACTATTAATATATCTGTTTCTAGCGGATTATCTTTATCTCTATTAAAGTATTGCTTAACATTTGCATCTTTATTATAAGTTATTTCAAGTAATCTATGAATTGTCTTAGCTTCTTCATTTGTTGCCTCGCTCATTCGCTTTGCCGCACGCCCTGTAGGTGCCGTCAATAGAAATTCTTCCTTTTTCTTCTTTATCATGTGTATTAAAGCATTTATCGTAGTAGTTTTACCTGTTCCAGGCCCACCAGTAATAACGGTTACTCCGTTGACTAAAGCATTTTTTATCGCATCTTGTTGCTCTTTTACTAAAGTTATATCTAATTCACGTTGAGTTTGTTTAATCTCATTCTCAAACTCAATCGGCTCTTGCTTATTATGATAAGACAATGTCAATAATTTATCAGCAATATTTAGTTCACTATAATACAATTTTCGCAAAAATACCGCCACTTGTCCATCATATGTTTTTATTATCACTTGCTTATCTATATTTATCTCTATTAAAGCATTTTCAAGTAATGTTATATCAACGCCCAACAGCTCATACGCTTGGTTAAACAAAGCATCTCTGGGTGCATACGTATGCCCATTTGTACTAAATTCGTTTAGCACAAATAATATTCCCGCCTTTATCCTATTTATATCTTCTCGTTCTATCCCCACTTTCACAGCTATCTCATCCGCTCGCTTAAACCCTATTCCATGCATATCAGACGCTAATTTATATGGATTGCTTTTTATAATTTGCATAGTATTTTGTTGATACATATCATGTATTTTTATAGCAGCATTTGTTGTTATTCCATATTCTGCTAAGGCAATCATTACCGAACGCAACTCATACTGCATCTTATATTTTTCGCCTATTGCAATAGCCTTGTTTTTGCTTATTCCGGATATATTAGCAAGCATTATTGGGTTATGCTCTATAATGTTTAGTGTATCCATCTTAAAATGGTCAACGATTTTTTTTGCTGTCTTCTGCCCTATTCCCTTTATCACTCCAGATCCTAAATATCTTTCTATTCCATAAGTCGATTTAGGCATGCTTTTACTAAAGCTAGTAATCTTTAGTTGTCTTCCATATACATGGTGTGTAATATATTCACCTTCTATCTCCACATCTTCTCCAGGGTGGACACCTAGTAAATTTCCAACACAAGCTATCTCCTCACCTTTACTTATCACACTGCATACTGTATATCCATTCTCTGCATTTTGATATATAATATTTTCTATTACGCCTTCAATTACCATATAATTTCCTCAAATACTTTTATATATTATTAAGAGGGGTAATAGATTAACTACCTCCCCTCTTAATAATTTAACCTCACAAAATCTTTACATATTTTAAGCTTGTAATATACTTACCTAATGGTTTCGCATTAAAGCTTTCAGTTTCAACATAAGTAAATCCGTTTTTTTCAATAATTTTTTTCGATATAAGATTGTACTCAAAGTGCATACAACTTAATAACTCTATGCCAAATTTTTCTTTACAACTTTCTATTACTTTTTCTACTGCCTCTGACATTACCCCGTTATTCCAGTAATCTTTTGATAACACATAACCTATGTCTTTGGACTTATACTGCTTATAATCTGGATGTAAATTAGTCCAAGAAGACTTTAAATCTATAGAGCCAATAACTTTGCCATCATCTTTATGAACTATTGCAAAAATATTTTTATGCCTAAGAAACATGTCCAAAATTTCGCTGCTCTCTTCCATACTCTTATGAGCTTTCCATCCTGCCAATTCTCCCACGCCGTCTACTCTTGCATATTCATTAAAATCAGCTAAATCCGCCGCTGTAAATATTCTTAATATACATCTAGGCGTTTCTAGTATAGTGTGCGACACATCAATACTAACATCCATCTCCACTACTCCTTTTATCGTAAAATCCCTGTGTTTTCTATATCTATATCTATATTAACATATACTGGCATATTTTGAAAAGCACTTTCTTGCCAATTGTGTTTATACTTTTCCCACATATCTGGATTTTTCCTATACATAGTTAAACCTATGTTTAAAAAATCTGTGTTTAATTCGTGAGCTTTGTTAACCGTCATTTCTATTTGCTTATATACTTCATCAGATAATAATTTTCTTATTTCCTCCATATTGCTAGGGTTAAATTCATTAAGCGAAAATTCTGTTGTGTATTCTGCAATTTCTCCTATCATGTTAACATTTATTATAGCATGCATAGTATTATTTATCTCACCAAAATTTATCTTAGTTTTAACTCTTTTTGCCAGATAAGTTAGTGGATTGTCGTTATGTTCTACAACAACTGGAATATTTCTTGCACTGCCATCTATAATAAGTTGACCTCTAACTATCTCTTTGTCTATATAATCTACTAATTTATAATCTTTTATTACAGCTCCACCGCTAATCTCAAAACCTGTATCATTTTTTTCTCCTACAGTATCATCAGATTTGCTGTCTTCTCCCTCACTTTTATTATCTTCAGTGTTATTATCTTCTTCTTCATTATTATATTTTTCAGCACCATCATCAGATTTCTTATTTGTATCTGGTATTTGTCCTCCTTCAGGCAAGTGGAATATAGGCATTGTAGCCACACCACTATCTTGTATATCTCTAATAAAATTGCCCAATATCTGAGTTTTAAAATATGCTTCTGGCCGTTCTTTATTATTAAAATAATTCATTATATAAAGGCCTAGTATAGGTTGCTGGGTATTCTCTATATTCATTGCATCTTCGGTTTTTCCTTTTACAGCTAACATAGGTACATTTCTTGCTATTGATCTAGTCCTTGTCATAGAATCTATTGCCTCTTTTAACAATTTTGGGTCTTTTAGAAGTTCTTCTCCTAAAAATACTACCTTAACATGGCTAAATGTAACCGTATTTCTCGTTCTTATCTCCAGCTCTTCTAGACTAGTCGCAATAGTCGGGGACTTTACTAATATATTTGTTTTCATATCTTTAGCCAAACTTTCCGTCCCTGACATCTTTGCCATATCTGGTATCGAATACGTAATATCATATACATCTCGTTGATTTATAGGCACCGTCTCGTCCATTGTATCAATATTTTTATCAATAGCAAATTCTAGTATAACCGAACGATTATTAATCTCTACACTATCCCAGCAACCTACTAAAATAAATGGTATAAATAATAGTTTAATTAGCTTCATGTTTACCATCTACCTTTCTTAGTATTGCTATTAGCCACATAAGTGCAGGAATTATTAATAAAAATACTACACCTACCTTAGATTGGAATTTTAAGAAATAATCATATGCATATAGCAAGCTACTAGGTAATACTGCTATAAGAAATATAAATGGTATTACAGGAATTATAGTTACATTTTCTCTTTTAAAATTACACAGTTGGCTAACTAATAATGATGCTACATATACACCTGCACTAATATACATAAAAACACTCATAATCCACCAACCCATCATAAGTATTTCTTGATTTTCTATAAAAGATCCTGGCAATTGTATACTTTCCATTAAAGTTAGCACCGGCCAAAATTCTCTCGAACTTTCTATAGTTCCTATGCCCGTAAATGTTAAAATTATTATCAATACTTCTAAAATAGTTATTACTAATAATGCCGAAAAACAACATCTCCTAATTTTCTTTGGTCTATTTACAAAAGCTCCTATTACTAGCACAAATTCTAGTGGCATAAATGTTACACTTGTATGAAAACTGCCTACTAAAACTTTGTTTACATCAGACCTAAACATAGGCAATAATTGATTATAGTCTGCCTTAAACATAATAAATAACATAACTATCACTACTGGTACAAATATAAAATATACTAAAATCTCCGCCATTCTTCCTTGTGCTTCCACCCCTGATTTTATCAGGTAATATGTTGCAAAAAGCATAAGTAGCATTATCACTTCAAGCGGAGTATTAGGCAGCAATACACGTTGTATCATCTCTGCAAATAATCTTAGCTCAAATCCAATAGTAATTATGATTTTTACTAAAAACATTATTGTAACTAATATTCCTATCGGCTTTGTTAGTATAATTTTTGAATACTCAACAAAGCTTTTGCCTCTAAACCTATTTGTAAGGCCTGTAATGGCAAAAATATATATGCTCCCTATCAAAAATCCAAATAAGGGTAACCAGTATCCATCTTGCCCCACAATTGTGGAACAAATACGGGGCAAGATTAAAATAGACATATTAAACATTTGAAGTGTTAACATAATCCTAAATTGGTGCATAGATATTCGACTATTATGTGTATACATCTTTTCACTTCCTTATTTTTTCTGTTGATTATCAGGTCCTGGTGGTGCTTGTGTTATGCTGTCCGAATCTCTAAGGCGCATACGTGTTTTTTGGTGAGGTTTTGCAAAGTGTGGGCGTCTTGCTTGCATAAATATTGGGTATCTAATTATAGTATCTCTTAGTCCATTAGAATCTCTGTCTTCGCTACCTATATACGGTGCTAAAAATGGTGTTCCAAAGCTCTCAAGAGATGCTAAGTGTGCAAACATTATTAATATTCCTAAGAAAAATCCATATAAGCCAAATAATGCACACACTGCTATAAAACCATATTTCAAAAGTCTAAACGCCGTTGTAAGACTATAGTCAGGCACAGCAAATGTCGCAATAGCTGTAAGTGCTACAATAATTACTACCATCGGGCTAATAAGTTTAGCATCAACTGCTGCTTGTCCTATTACTATTCCTCCAACAACTCCTATAGCATGCCCAACGGGCCCAGGGAGTCGTATCCCTGCTTCTTTTAGTAGTTCAAATGCTGTCTCCATTATTATTATCTCGAGTACTGATAAAAAGGCTATACCTTCTCGTGATGCGGCTATAGATACTGCAATAGAAGTTGGTAACATAGCTGGGTGAAAATTTAACACTGCTATATA